>NZ_AGBG01000036.1:0-21448 GCF_000225005.1 Ectothiorhodospira sp. PHS-1
AGCGTCAGACCCCTGCAAGAGGAGTAGAACATGCACGAGCTCAACGACGTTATCTCGCCGGAAGCCGCGGGCAGCCTGGCGGGTCTGTTCAGGGAGCGAGTCAAGAGAACGCCTGAGGCGGTGGCCTTTCGTCAGTTCGACACCGCCTCTTCCAGTTGGCAGACCCGAACCTGGAAGGAAATGGCGCAGGAAGTGGCCCGCTGGCAGGCGGCGCTGCTCAAGGAGGGATTCAAGCCCGGCGACCGGGTCGCGGTCATGCTGCGCAACTGCCGGGAATGGGTCATTTTCGACCAGGCTTCGATGGGGTTGGGTCTGATCACCGTCCCGCTCTATACCGATGATCGGCCCGACAACATCGCCTATATCCTTCAGGACGCCGGTGCCCGGATGCTGCTCCTGGGGGGCAAGGCCCAGTGGCGACGGCTGCAGGAGGTGCGGGACCGTCTGGAGACGGTACAGCGCATCGTCTCGGTGGAGGCCATTCCCAAGGGGGATTTCTCCGAAGAAGAGCGCCTGGTTTCCCTGGATGACTGGACCCGGGGACTGGAAGGGGAACTGATCACCCACGAGGCGGACCCCCACGGCCTGGCGACTATCGTCTATACCTCCGGCACCACCGGACGTTCCAAGGGTGTGATGCTTTCCCATCACAATATCCTCTCCAATGCCCATGCCTCCCAGCAGTGCGCGCCCATGGGCGCGGATGACCTGTTCCTCTCCTTCCTGCCCCTCTCCCATACTCTGGAACGCACCGCTGGTTGCTACATGCCCATGATGGTGGGCGCCCAGGTGGCCTACGCCCGCTCCATTCAGGGGCTGGCGGAGGATCTGCTCACCCTGCGTCCCACGGTGATGATTTCCGTGCCGCGCATCTATGAGCGCATCTACGGCCGCATCAACGCCGGACTGGAGGAAAAGTCTCCCCTGGCGCGCAAGCTGTTTCTGACCACGGTGAATATCGGCTGGCGCCGGTTCGAACATCAGCAGGGCCGGGCTGGCTGGCATCCCGGTCTCCTGCTGTGGCCGGTCCTGAAGAAGATCGTGGCCGACAAGGTGACTTCCCGTCTGGGGGGGCGCCTGCGCTATGCGGTCTGCGGCGGCGCGCCGCTGCCGCCGCCCATTGCCCGTTTCTTCATCGGTCTGGGGCTGCCGGTGTTCCACGGCTTCGGCATGACCGAGGCCAGTCCCGTGGTGAGCGTGAACCGTCCCGATGACAACCTCCCCGCCAGCGTGGGCGCGCCCCTACCGGGGGTGGAGGTGAAGATCGGTGATGATGACGAGCTGCTGGTGCGTGGCCCTTCGGTGATGCAGGGTTACTGGAACAACGAGGAGGCCACCCGGGAAACCATCGACGCCGACGGCTGGCTGCACAGCGGCGACAAGGCCCGGTTCAACGAGCAGGGCCATATCTTCATCATCGGCCGCATCAAGGAAATCCTGGTGCTGGGCAACGGGGAAAAGGTGCCGCCCGCCGACATGGAAATGGCCATCACCCTGGACCCCGTGTTTGAACAGGCCCTGGTGCTGGGGGAGGGCAAGGCCTATCTGAGCGCCCTGGTGGTGCTCAATCCCGAAGAATGGGAGAAACTGGCCAAGACGCTGGAGGTGGACCCCCGGGATGCCGAGGTCCTGCGCAGCCGCAAGGTGGAAAAGGCCTTGCTGGAGCGGGTGGGTGTTCAGCTCAAGGAGTTCCACGGCTATGCCCAGGTGCGGCGTCTGACCGCCTCCCTGGAGCCATGGGAAGTGGACGGCGGCTTGCTCACGCCCACCATGAAGATGAAGCGTAACCTGATCATGGCCCAGTTCCGGCGGGAGATCGAGCAGATGTACGAGGCGCACAACAATCGCTGAGACTTGTGCCGGAGTGATTCGGCGGTGCGATTGACGCGATTGGCGGGAAGGGGAGAGGACTTCCTCAAATTCAGAACTTAATATCAACGACACTAAAAAATAGAGGGGATGCAGGGGATGACGATGCAGGCAGTTCGTATTCGCAACGGCCTTTCACTGGGTGCGGCCGTGTCACTGGCGCTGGCGGGTGGCGCCATGTGGTCCGAGCCGGTCAAGGCGGCCGGGTTCTATATTCAGGAGCAGAGTGTCAGTGGCCTGGGGCGGGCCTTTGCCGGGGATGCCGCCATCGCCTCCGATGCCAGTACCATCTTCTTCAATCCGGCGGGCATGACATATCTGTCGGGGCCGGAGGTCCAGGTTGCGGTGCACCTGCTGGTGCCGAAGGCGGATGCCCGGAACAGCAATTCCACGGCCGCCACGCCGGGGACGTTGGGTAATCCGTTGCCCTATGGGGGCGGCAACGGCGGAAATCCCTATGATCCGACGCCGGTACCGAACTTCTTTTATGCCAGACCCTTTAATGATCAGCTCTGGTATGGCTTCGGCATCACCGCGCCATTCGGTCTGGCCAATACCTACGACAAGGACTTTTTTGCCCGCTACGATTCCACGGAGACGGAGCTGAAGGTCATCAACTTCCAGCCTTCCATTGCCTACCAGGTCAATGAGCGGTTTTCCGTGGGTTTTGGCCTGGATATCCAGTATGCGGATGCCACCTTGAAGAATGCCGTGCCGGATCCGACCCGCCCTGGTGGTCCCTCGGTGGATACCGATGGCGAAGTCAGCCTTGAGGCGGACAGCTGGGATTATGGCTTCAATCTGGGGGTGATGTTCCAGCCCACCCAGGATACGCGCCTGGGCATTCACTATCGCCAGGGCATCAAGCATACGCTGGACGGCAAGGCGCGCATTACCGCCCCGAATTTTTCCAGCCCGAACCCTCTTCTTCCCGATCCGGGTTCTGTGACCAGTGAAGGTGGGGAGGCCGCACTGCGTCTTCCCGACATCGTGACCCTGGGGGTGATGCACCGGCTGAATGACCGCTGGACGCTGCTGGGCCAGTACAGCTGGTTCAAGTGGTCCAACTTCGACGAGATCCGGGTGAAGTTCGATACTGACCGCAATGATAGCGAAACTCTGCAGAACTATAAGGATACCTGGGCGCTGTCCATCGGTGCCGAATACCGCCTGGATGATCGCTGGACTCTGCGTGGGGGCATGCAGTACGACCGTACCCCGACCCAGGATGATTTCCGCACTACCCGGACCCCGGATGGTGACCGGACCTGGTTCTCCCTCGGTGCCAGTTACCAGCAAGGACCCCACTGGGGCTTCGATCTGGCCTATACCTATATCGATATCAGCAAGGAGTCGCTGGTTTTGACGCGGCCCTTCTTCGAAAACACGCCCGTCTCGAGTGAAGTCAGTATCGACGGCACCACCCGCGGTCACGTCCACATCCTGGCTGCCGCCATGCGCTACCACTTCTGAGGTCCCATGGACGCCACCTTCCCGGCCCTGCTGATACGCGACCAGGTTCAAGGGTCTGAGCGCGTCGATTTCATCCGCATGGATGAGGCCGATCTCATGCCCGGGGACGTGGAGGTGGCGGTTCATTATTCCTCGCTCAATTACAAGGACGCCCTGGGCATTACCGGCAGCGGTCGGGTGTTGCGTCGTTCTCCCATTGTGGGCGGCATCGATGCGGCCGGTGAAGTGATCGCCTCTTCGGACACCCGCTTCAAGCCCGGTGATCCGGTGCTGGTCACCGGGGCGGGCCTGGGGGAGTATCACCACGGGGGGTTCGCCGGTCGCATCCGGGTGCCCGCCGACTGGGTGGTGCCCCTGCCTGCCGGAATGGATTGCCGCCAGGCCATGATCCTGGGCACGGCGGGGCTGACCACCGCCCTGATTCTCAAGCGTTTTCAAGAAAATCAACAGCTTCCGGAGATGGGGCCGATCCTGGTCACCGGCGCCAGCGGTGGGGTCGGCGCCCTGACCATCAGTCTGCTGGCCGCCCAGGGCTACGAGGTGGTGGGCCTCACCGGGAAACCGGAGATGGCTCCCTGGCTCAGGTCGCTGGGGGCGTCCGAGGTACTGGACCGACATGGTCTGTCCATGGGCTTTCGCCCGCTGGAGACGGCCCGTTGGGGCGGTGCCGTGGATGTGCTGGGGGGGGAAGTCCTGGGCTGGCTGGCTCGGACCGTGGATGACTGGGGCAACATCGTGGTGGTGGGTCTGGCCGGTGGGGCGGATCTGCGGACCACGGTCATGCCTTTCATCCTGCGGGGGGTGTCACTGCTGGGGGTGACGTCCGCCAACTGCCCCCTGCCCATGCGAGGCCCCCTGTGGGAGCGGTTGGGCAGTGACTGGGCGATTCCTCATCTGGATTCCATCCTGAGCGAGGAGGCTACTCTGTCGCAGTTGCCCGAGTTCAGCCGCCGCATGCTGGCGGGCAGGACCTGGGGCCGAATCCTGGTGAATCTGCGCGCTGATACCTGAGTCGGTCAGGGTTGGCCGATGCCCGAGAGGATGGAGTCCCGGGTAATGACTTCCCGCATCACCCGGCTTTCGGGATGCCTCCCGCCGCAGATATCCAGCACCCTGCCATCGGCCAGGTGGGCTTCGATGTTGTAGCCCAGGCCCGGTTCATGATTGAGGGTGATGGTGCGGGTCTCGCCGGCTCGCAGCTGCAGCAGGGTGGTGTGTTGTTCGGTGTCCACGTTGGCATAACCGATCTCTACCGTGGGGATGGTCTCGCCGGTGCGGTTCTGTACATGCACGATGATGGCACGCTCGGGCAGAGTCAGTTCCGGGGTGGTGGCCCAGAGGGTGATGCCGATACCCGCGACCAACGCCATGGGTACAAGTAGCCAGAGTGTCCAGGAGCCTGAGTCGTTCATCAGTGAATGCTAATTCGTCAGCCGGCCCCTTGTCATTGACAACCGGCAATTCGGATCTTGCCCGCCCCCATCCTCCCGTGTCCGAAGGCTGTCTCGTCTCTGCTATGCTGGCAGCATGCCCTGTCTGACCCTCACCCGTCCTCGCCAAAGGAAAGAACGGATGCCTCCTCTTGCCCCCCGCCGACCCTGGTTTCCTTTCGTGTTTCCCCTGCTCGCCGTCTTGCTGGGTGCCTGCGGTGGCCCGCCGGAACCGGAACCTGAACCCCGGGTGCGCCCGGTGATGGCGGTCGAGCTGGAAAGCCCGACGGGATTGGCGGCACGCAGTTTCAGCGCCCGGGCCGAGGCGGCGGAACGGACCGGTCTGGCCTTCCGGGTGTCCGGCCAAGTGGTCTCGGTGCGCGCGGATCTGGGGGATTACGTGTCCACCGGCACCGAGCTGGCACGACTGGATGACCGGGATTATCGGCTCAAGGTGCGTGAACTGGAAGGGCAGCTGGCGGCCGCCGAAGGCAAACTGACGGAGGCCCGGGCCAATTTTGAGCGGGGCCGCACCCTGGTGGCCGACGGCACCATCAGCCGTGCCGATTTCGACCGTCTTCAGGCCGGTTTTCAACAGGCCCGGGGGCAGCGGGATGCCCTTGCCGAAGGGCTGGCCACGGCCCGGGCGGCGCTGGAAGACACCGTGCTGCGGGCGCCCTTCAATGCCCATGTGGCGGTGCGTGCTGTCGAACCCTTCGAGCAGGTGAGCCCCCAGCGGGTGGTCTTCGTGCTGGATCGACTGGATGTGATCGAGCTGCGGGTGGGCATGCCGGAGACGCTGGTGGTGCACCGTGAGCGCCTGACGGCGGTGGACGTGCATTTTGCCGCCCTGGGCCGCGACTATGCCGGCCACGTCAGGGCCATCGGGGTGGACGTGGATGAGGATACCCAGACCTATCCGGTGCGCATCGCCGTGCAGAATCCGGATCGTCGCATCCTGCCGGGCATGACCGCCCGGGTGGATTTTCGCGCGGCGATGCCGGAAGCACACCTTGCCGACTATTTTCTGGTGCCGCTGACGGCCGTGACGGAATACCGGGGCGATCCCCACGTGTGGCGCCTGGACGAGGCGGATGAACGGGTGCACCGGGTTCCGGTGAGCCTGGGCCCCCTGGAGCGTGAAGGCATGCGCGTCCGGGGGGATCTGCAGCCCGGTCAGCGGGTGGTGGTGGCCGGCGTGCAGCATCTGGAGGAAGGTCAGCGGGTGCGGTTGTTGACCGAGGATGACATCCGGGGGGCGCGCCGATGAACGCCGCTGTCTGGGCCATCGGCAATGGCCGTTTCGTGGGGTTCGTGGTGGCGCTGCTGGTGCTGATCGGCATCGTTGCCTATACCCAATTGGGGCAGCTGGAAGACCCCGAGTTCACGGTGCGCACTGCGGTGGTTTACACCGAATATCCCGGTGCCCGGGCGGTGCGGGTGGAACAGGAGGTGACCGAGCGCATCGAACTCAAGATCCAGCAGATGGGGTCGCTGGATCAGGTGGAGTCCTACAGCCGGGACGGGGTGTCGGTGATCTTTGTGGACATCCAGGAGCGCCATGGCCCCGACCAGTTGCGCCAGATCTGGGATGAACTGCGCCACAAGGTCAACGAGGCGGCGCTGAGCTTGCCGGATGGCGTCGTCGGTCCCTTTGTGGATGACGAGTATGGGGATGTGTTTGCCATGCTGCTGTCGCTCACCGGGGAGGGGTACGGGTACGACGATCTGGACCGCATCACCGATACCGTGCGCCGTGAGTTGTTGCGGGTACCCGGAGTGGCCAAGGTGGAGATCTTCGGTGCTCAGGGGGAACGGGTGTTCGTGGAAACCTCCCGGGACAAGATCGCCGAGATGGGCCTGACTCCCCATCTGGTGGTGCAGGCCCTGAACCGTCAGAACGTGGTGGCCCCGGCCGGGTTCGTGGAACTGGGGCCCCGGCAGGTGCGGATCTTCGCCAGCGGGGTGTTCGAGTCCCTGGAGCAGATCCGGGACCTGGCCATCCGCAGCCCGGTCACCGGCAATCTGGTCTATCTGCGGGATTTTGCCGAGGTGCGCCGGGGCTTTGCCGATCCGCCCGAGGCCCTGCTGCGTTATGACGGGACGCCTGCCCTGGCCATCGGCATCGTGCCCACCTCGGGGGTGAACGTGGTGGACCTGGGGCGTCTGGTGAACGAACGCCTGGACGAGATCACCCGCGGCCTGCCGGTGGGCATGGCCTTCGGCGTCATCGCCGACCAGCCCCGGGAGGTGCGCACGGCGATCAACGAATTCATGGTCAACCTGGCCATGGCGGTGGTGATCGTCATTGCCGTGCTGCTGATTTCCCTGGGGTTGCGGACCGGGCTGATCGTGGGGTCCGGGGTGCCGTTCACCATCCTGGCCACCTTCATCGCCATGTGGATCACGGGTATCGACCTGCACCGGGTGTCCCTGGGGGCGCTGGTGATCGTGCTGGGCATGATGGTGGACAATGCCATCGTGGTGGCGGAGCTCACCTATGTGAAGATGCAGCGGGGCCTGGATCGTCTGGAGGCGGCGCGGGAGGCGGTGGCCGAGACTGCCTGGCCGCTGCTCTCCGCCACCCTGATCGCGGTGCTGGCCTTCTCCCCCATCGCCCTGACCCAAACCGCCACCGGGGAATTCACCCGCTCCCTGTTCTGGGTGGTGGGTTTCAGTCTGCTGCTGAGCTGGGTGCTGGCCATCACGGTCACCCCGGTGATGTGTCATCGCTGGATGAAGGTGAGCGCCGGCGGCGAAGGGCAGGACCCCTATGGGGGGCGGCTGTACGGTGGGTTCCGCGGCCTGCTCCACACAGTGCTGGTCTGGCGTCGCACGGCAGTGGCCGCCTTTGTGGGCCTTTTGATCGTGGCGGTGCTGGGTTTCATGCTGGTGCCGCAGATCTTTTTCCCGCCGGCGCAACGGGCCCAGTTCATGGTGGATTACTGGTTGCCCGAGGGTAGCCGTATCACCCATACCGCCGCCGACATGACGGCCATCGAGGCCTGGCTGGGAGGCCACGAGGAAGTGGACACGGTAACGGCCTTCATTGGCGAGGGTTCCCCCCGGTTCTATCTGCCCATGTTGCCCGAAAGTCCCAATCCCGCATTCGGCCAGATCCTGGTCAATCTGCGCGAGGTCAAGGATCTGGAGCCGATGATGGCCCGGACCCTGGATTTCATGCGCGAGGGCTTCCCCGACGCCGAACCCCGGGTGCGGCCCATGCAGCTGGGAGACCCGGTGCGCTATCCGGTGATGCTCCGCATCCTGGGGCCGGACCGGGTGGTGTTGCGGGAACTGGCGGAAGAGGCCGCGACCCGGCTGCGGGCTGATCCCCGGGTGGCCCATGTTCACCCCAACTGGCGGGACAGGACGCCGCAGATCCAGGTCCAGGTGGACCAGGAACGGGCCCGGCGAGCCAATGTCACCAGTGCCGCCGTGGCCGAGGCCCTGGCCACCGCCTTTGCCGGCCAGGCCATCGGCGTCTACCTGGAAGACGACAAGCGCATCCCTATCGTATGGCGTTTCCCCCTGGAGGAGCGTACCGATCCCACCCGGGTGGAGACCATGGTGATCTGGCCGGAGCAGGGAAACCGGCCGGTGCCGTTGTTGCAGGTGGCCGATGTCTCGATGGTCTGGGAAGATGCGGTGATCTGGCGTCTGGACCGGGAGCGGGCGTTGACCCTGCAGATGGATCTGGTACCCGGCGTCACCGCCCATGAGGTGGTGCGGGATCTGGCCCGCGTGGTGGAGGATCTGCCGTTGCCGGTAGGGTATCGACTGACCTGGGACGGGGAGGCGGCCAAGTCCGCCGAGGCCCAGCGGGGTGTCCTGCAGCCGGTGCCGGTGGTGCTGGGCTTGATGGCGCTGGTGCTCATGGCTCAGTTCAACAGCTATCGCCGTTCCCTGATCATCCTGCTGACCGTGCCCCTGGGAGTGGTGGGGGTCAGCGCCGGCCTGTTGTTGCTGCAGCAACCCTTCGGTTTCATGGCCCTGCTCGGGGTGATGAGCCTGTCGGGCATGATCATCAAGAATGCCATCGTGATGGTGGAGCAGATCGATCTGGAGATGGAGCGGGCGGAGGATGCGCGCCAGGCCCTGGTGGAGGCGGCGGTGAGCCGCGTCCGGCCGGTGATGCTGGCGGCCCTGACCACGGTGCTGGGCATGATCCCCCTGGCCCTGTCCGGTCCGTTCTGGGCGCCCATGGCCATCGCCATCATGTTCGGCCTGGCCCTGGCATCCCTGCTGACCCTGCTGGCGGTACCGCTGTTCTATGCGATCCTGTTCGGCAGCTGACGGGCGGCCCTGGCCGGTGAGGTCAGAGCCGCTTGCTCACCACCTTGATGCCGTCATCCTCGGAGCTGTTGCGGGAGGTGAAGCCCAGTCGGTGCATGAGGGCGATCATGTTGGTGTTCTGGGTCAGCACCTTGCCTTCCATGGTGCGCAGGCCCCGGGAGCGGGCCACGTCCATGAGTTCGTTCATCAGGTGGGAACCGATGCCGCGGCCCTGCCATTCGTCCGCGACCACCAGGCCGAACTCACAGCTCTGCTGATCCGGGTTGGCGGTGTAGCGGGCCACGGCGATCTGCAGTTCCGAGCCGTCCGGCTGTTCACGCACCGCGATCAGGGCCATCTCCCGGTCGTAGTCGATCTGGGTGAAGCGTACCAGCATGTGGGGGGTGAGTTCGTGCACTGCCTGCATGAAGCGGAAATAGCGCGCCTCCGGCGAGAGATTGCGCACGAACTCCTGCTCGATCCTGGCGTCTTCCGGACGGATTGGGCGGATGGTCAGATTGATGCCGTCCGGCAGTTGCCAGTTGTTCACCAGATGGGCGGGGTAGGGGTGGATGGCCATGTGGGCGTAACGGTCCGGCATCGAGGGCGGGTAGTCCACGGAGAGGCGGGCATCCACCGCCGCCAGCCCCCGTTCGTCGGCGATCAGGGGATTGATGTCCATGTCCTGGATTTCCGGTAGTTCACAGACCATCTCCGACACCCGCAGCAGTACCTGCTCCAGGGCCTCGTCGTCCACCGCCGGCATGTTGCGGAATTCCTTGAGCAGCTTGGCCACCTTGGTGCGGGCGATCATGCCCTCGATGATGACCTCGTTCAGGGGCGGCAGGGCCACGGCCCGGTCCTTGATGACTTCCACGGAAGTCCCGCCGGAGCCGAAGCTGATCACCGGACCGAAGACCGGGTCCCGCAGCACGCCCACCATTAGCTCGCGACCATAGGTACTCTTGTGCATGCGCTCGATGGTGACACCGTTGATGCGGGCATCGGGTCGCAGGCGCCGGGTGTCCTCGATCATGGTCTGGAAGGCGCTGCGCACGGACTCGGCGCTGGCGATGTTCAGCCGCACCCCCTGTACGTCGGATTTGTGGGTGATGTCGGGGGAGTCGATTTTCATGGCCACCGGGTACCCTACGGTGCCGGCCGCCACCAGGGCCTCGCTGGCGGTGTTGGCGCGCATGGTCTGGGTGACCGGGATGCGGAAGGCAGACAGAATCGCCTTGGATTCCATGGTGCTCAGGACCTTCCGGCCTTCCGATAGGGCGCTTTCGATAATGAGCCGGGCACCCTGCACGTCGGTGCGGGTGCGGTCGGAAAGGGGGCCGGGGACCTGCAGCAGCAGTCGCTGGTTACGCTTGTGGGCGGCCAGGTAGGCAAAGGCCTCCACCGAGGCTTCCGGGGTGGTGAAGTGGGGCAGGCGTTCCTTGGTGAAGTGCTCCCGGGCGGTACGGACCTGGTTGTCTCCCATCCAGCAGGCCAGCACCGGTTTTTGGGTCTTGCGGGCCACCGGAGTCACGGCCTGCGCCACGCCCAGGGGATCGGTCATGGCCTGGGGCGTGAGCATGACGATGGTACCGTCCACGCCGTCGTCATCCAGGCAGGCCTTGAGGGCCGACTCAAACCGTTTGGCATCGGCGTCTCCCAGCAGATCCACCGGGTTGCCGTGGGACCACTGCTCCGGTAGGGCCTTGTTCAGGCTTTCCATGGTGGCGGCACTGAGTTGGGCCATGGCGATGTCCAGTTCCACCGCCCGGTCCGTGGCCATGACCCCCGGTCCGCCCGCGTTGGTGACGATGGCCAGCCGGTTGCCTTCGATCCGGTAGCCGCTGGAGAGGATGCGGGCCGCGGAGAACAGTTGCTGGATGGTCATGGCGCGCACGGCGCCGGCCCGTTCCAGGGCGGCGTCGAAGACGTCGTCGGCACCGACCAGGGCACCGGTATGGGACATGGCGGCCCGGGAGCCTTCCGCATGACGGCCGGACTTGATGACGATGACCGGCTTCATGCGGGCCGCTGCCCGCAGGCCGCTCATGAAGCGTCGGGCGTTGCGGACTCCTTCCACGTAGACCAGGATGCTGCGGGTCTCCCGGTCCAGGGCCAGGTAGTCCAGCACGTCGCCGAAATCCACGTCCGAGGCATCCCCCATGGAGACCACGGCGGAAAAGCCGATTTCCTGGCTTTCCGCCCAGTCCAGGATGCCGGTGCAGATGGCGCCGGACTGGGACACCAGGGCCAGGTTGCCGGGCAGGGCCCGATTCTTGCTGAAGGTGGCATTCATGCCCCGGTTGGGTCGAATGATGCCCAGGCAGTTGGGGCCGATGAGGCGCAGGTCGTACTCCTTGGCGATCTCCATCACTTCCTGTTCCAGACGCTTGCCCACCCGGCCGCTCTCGGCAAAGCCGGCGGACAGGACCACGGCGCCCTTTACCCCGTGTTCGCCGCAGTGACGCAGGATGCCGGGCACCGTGCGTGCGGGTGTGGCCACGACCACCATGTCCACCGGGCGACCGATGGCTTCCACATCCGGATAGGCCTTGCGACCCTGGACAGTGTCATGCTTGGGATTGACCGGGTAGAGCTCGCCCTTGAAACCGGCGTCGATGAGGTTGGCGAAAACCAGGGTACCAAGGGCGTTGGTCCGTTCGCTGGCACCGATCACGGCCACGCTGCGGGGATTGAAGATGCGGCTGAGAAAGTGTGGTCCCATGATTCGACGGTCGACGCCCCTGAGTGAGTGTTCATCCGAGTATAGTATGGGAGATGCTGCGGTGCGGCGAAACCGCTTCTTGAGCAGGGCTTTCATCAGTTTGCACGCCTCTTTTTGCTGCACTGCTTCGGGGTAATATGGTCATGACCACGAAGGAGCCCATGACCATGACCATCGCATTCATTACCCACCATGACTGTACCCTGCATCGGGTTGCCACACATCATCCGGAAGTGCCGGAACGTCTGGCGGCCATCGATGATCGCATGCTGGCCTCGGGGTTGAGCATGCTGCTGCGTCATTATGATGCCCCTCTGGTCACCCGCGAGCAGCTGTTGCGTGTCCATGCCGAGGATTATATCGACTGGGTGGAGGCCTCCGCACCGGGTTCCGGCGGGATGGTCTGCCTGGATGACGGTGATACGGTGATGACCGAGCACACCCTGCAGGCGGCCCGACGGGCGGCGGGGGCGGTCATCCTGGCGGTGGATCTGGTCATGGGCGGCGAGGCCAAATCGGCCTTCTGCAGTGTGCGTCCTCCGGGCCACCACGCGGAGCGCGCCCGGGCCATGGGTTTCTGCATCTTCAACAATATTGCGGTGGGTGCCGGCCACGCCCTGGCGCGTCATGATCTGGAGCGGGTGGCCGTGGTGGATTTCGATGTGCATCACGGCAACGGCACCGAGGAGATCTTCCGTAACGAGCCGCGGGTGATCTTCTGTTCCACGTTTCAGCATCCCTTCTATCCCTTTACCGGAACGGAGGTGGATACCGACCATATCGTCGGTGTGCCCTTGGCCAGAGGGACGACCGGGACGGAATTCCGGGAAGCGGTGGCGGAACACTGGCTGCCGGCCCTTGAGGCCTTCCGGCCTCAGCTGATGATGATCTCGGCCGGTTTTGATGCCCACCGGGAGGAGGACATGGCGGATTTCATGCTGATCGAGGACGACTACGCCTGGGTGACACGCAAGCTGAGGGACATCGCCCTGCGCCATGGGGAAGGGCGGGTGGTGTCCTGCCTGGAGGGGGGCTATGCCCTGTCGTCCCTGGGGCGGTCGGCCTGCGTGCATGTGGATGCCCTGATCGGGCCGTGACGGTGCTCCATCCCCGATCCTTCTCCCCCGGCCGGGGGAGAAGGGAGGCGTGTCAGGCTATGCCTTCCACTTGATGTTGCAGCCCAGGCTGGGTGTCTGGTCCTGGGGTGCCGGCTGCCCCGCCAGCAGGGCGTCGGCGGCGGCCCGCAGGTCAGCGCCGGTGACCGGGATGTCGCTGCCGGGTCGGGAGGCATCGAACTGCCCCCGGTAGAATAGCCGCCGGTCCGCGTCGAACAGATAGAAGTCCGGCGTGCAGGCGGCGTCATAGGCCCTGGCCACTTCCTGGGTCTCGTCGAACAGGTAGGGGAAGGTGTAGCCGAAACGACGGGCCTCGTCCTTCATCTTTTCCGGGCTGTCTTCCGGGTAGTTTTCCACATCATTGGCATTGATGGCGATGACAGCCAGCCCCTTCTCGGTATAGGCGCGGCCGAAACGGGCGAACTCGTGCCGGATCAGCTGCACGAAGGGGCAGTGATTGCAGATGAAGGCGATGACATAGCCCTTTGCATCGGGAAAGTCATCCAGGGATACCCGCTTGCCGGTGCTCGGGTCGGGCAGGCTGAATGCCGGGGCCTGGGTGCCCAGTTCCAGCATGTTTGATTCTGTTCTTGCCATGGTGGCTTTCCTCCTCGTGATGGCGTCATGGGCAGGGGATGGTGTGGCGCTGATGCACCGCCTCGATCTCCTCCAGGACGGCTTGGCTCAATGTGATCTCCAGGCTGGCGATGTTCTCTTCCAGTTGTTCCAGCCGGGTGGCGCCGATGATGTTGCTGGTCAAAAAGCTGCGACTGTTGACGAAGGCCAGGGCCATTTGGGCCGGTGACAGTCCGTGGCGTCGGGCGATTTCCACATAGGCGCGGGTGGCGGCCACGCCGGTTTCCCCGGAGTAGCGGGAGAAGCGGGAGAACAGGGTCAGGCGGCCATCGGCGGGGGGTGATTCCAGGTATTTGCCGCTCAGGGCACCGAAGGCCATGGGGGAATAGGCCAGCAGACCCACCTGTTCCCGGTGCGCCATTTCCGCCAGCCCCACCTCGAAGCCGCGGTTGAGCAGGTTGTAGGGATTCTGGATGGACACAACGCGAGGCAGGCCCTGGCGCTCGGCCACGCGCAGATATTCCATCAGGCCCCAGGGGGTCTCGTTGGAGATGCCGATGGTGCGTACCTTGCCGGCCTTGACCATGTCCCCCAGCACCGCCAGTGTTTCGGCGATGGGGGTGTCATCGGCTTCCGGCTGGTGCTCGTAGCCCAGCTTGCCGAAGTAGTTGGTGCTGCGCATGGGCCAGTGGATCTGGTACAGGTCCACGTAGTCGGTTTGCAGGCGCTGGAGGCTGTCGTGCAGGGCCTGCTCCAGGTGAGCGCGGTCGTGTCTGGGGCCGCCTCGGATATGGCCCAGCTCGCTGCCGGGGCCGGCGGCCTTGGTGGCGATCACCAGGTCGTCCCGGCGTCCCCGCCGGGCCAGCCAGTTGCCCAGATAGGTTTCGGTGCGCCCTTGGGTCTCGGCCCTGGGGGGTACCGGGTAGAGCTCGGCGGTGTCGATGAAGTTGATGCCGTGATCCACGGCCATGTCCAGCTGGCTGTAGGCCTCGGCTTCGGTGTTCTGTTCGCCCCAGGTCATGGTGCCCAGGCAGAGCAGGCTCACCTGGATGTCCGAAGTGCCCAGAGTCCTGTATTGCATGATGTTCTCCCGTCCGTTTCAAGCGTTCAGGGGCATGGTAATCCAGGATGTCCGCAATGACACGGCAATGGGGCCGAGAGGGATGTCCCGCCGGGGCTTGGGGTGGCAATCCCCCGGCGGGTACAGAGCACGTCGGGCTTAGCCGCGTTTTTCCAGCAGGTCGCGGATGATGGGCGCCAGGATGATCTCCATGGCCAGCCCCATCTTGCCGCCGGGCACCACGATGGTGTTGCGCCGTGACATGAAGGAGTCATGGATCATGTTGAGCAGGTAGACAAAATCCACTCCGAAGCGTTTGGGATCACGGAAGCGGATCACCACCAGGCTTTCGTCCGGGGTGGGAATGTCGCGGGCGATGAACGGGTTGGAGGTATCCACCGTGGGTACCCGCTGGAAGTTGATGTCGGTGCGGGAGAATTGCGGGGTGATGAAGTTCACGTAGTCGGGCATGCGCCGCAGGATGGTGTCGACAATGGCCTCAGCGGTGTAGCCTCGTTCCGCGTTGTCGCGAAAGATTTTCTGAATCCACTCCAGGTTGACGATGGGGACCACGCCGATGCCCAGATCCACATGTCGGGCCACGTCCGTGTCACCGTGCTTGACCAGGCCGTGGAGGCCCTCATAGAACATCAGATCCGTGCCTGGCGCGATGTCTTCCCAGGGAGTGAACTCACCGGGCTTGAGGTTGCCGTTGAGACGGCCATTGTGATGGGCGGCCTCGTCATCGTTGTGGATGTAGTAGCGCTTTTTGCCGGTGCCTGTTTCGCCGTAGGTATTGAACAGTTCCTCCAGCTTGTCGAACAGGTTGGCGTCGGGGCCGAAATGGCTGAAATGGTTGTTGCCCCGGGTGCCGGCCTCTTTCATCGCCTGCTTCATTTCCACCCGGTTGTAGCGGTGGAAGCTGTCGCCCTCGATGACCACCGGGTTGATATGCTCACGACGGAAGATGTGTTCGAAGGCATTCTTGACGGTGGAAGTGCCGGCGCCGGATGAGCCGGTGACGGCCACGATGGGATGTTTCTTCGACATGTTCTGACTCCTCGTTGCTTGATGGTAAAAGCCTGCGACTCATTATTTATTTGATTTATTTGTATCTATCGGCACGGTCGCCGTGACCCGGGCCGTATGCCTTGTCATCGCTGCAAAGTCGTGAGTCCCGTTCGTGTCGTGCTGGGCCTAGAACACCAGGTTCAGCATCACCAACGACACGATCAGGAACAGAATCGTCATGATGCCCCCCGCCCTCACGAAGTCCATGACCCGGTAACCGCCAGGTCCCATGATCAGGGCGTTGACCTGGTGGGTGGGAATCAGAAATGAGTTGGAGGTGGCGATGGCCACGGTGAGGGCAAATACCCTTGGATCCGCGTCCATGCCCATGCCTTGCGCCGCCACGGCAAAGCTCACCGCCAGCGGCACCAGTAGCACCGTGGCCCCCACGTTGGACATCACCAGGGTGAAGAACGTCGCCAGTATCGCCATGGTGGCCTGCAAAATCCAGGGAGACACCTGGCCGAGCAGGGAGAGGGTCTGCTGGGCGATCCATGCGGCGGTGCCGGTCTGATCCACGGCGGCCCCCAGGGGGATGAGACTGGCCAGCAGGAAGACCGTCTTCCAGCTCACGGCCCGGTAGGCCTCGTCGATGCTCAGCACGCCGGTCAGGATCATGCCGACGGCCCCCGTGAGCAGGGCCACCGACAGCCGCAGGTCGGTGAACAGGATCAGGGCCAGGGTGATGAGAAAAAAGGTCAGGGCGAAATGCACCTTCTGGGGGCGCAGTTCCTCGTGGGGGTAGTCGCTGGTGATGACGACGAAGTCACGGTCCTTCTCGATCCGGGCCAGCGAGTCCCAGCGGCAATGGCAGACCAGGGCATCTCCCGCCTGCAGCGGGACTTCCCGCAGACCCTGGCGAATGGTTTCCTCGCCCCGATGAATGCCCAGGACCGACAGCCCGTAGGTCTTGCGCATGGCAATGTCGGTAACCGAGCGCCCCACCAGATGGGAACTGGGCGGGATCACCACCTCGCCGATGCCCGACCGGTTGGGTGCCAGGGCGTCGGCGAAGATGTCCAGCCGGTCGTTGAGCCGGTTGCCGCTTCTGGCGGCAAAGGCCTCCAGGGCTTCATGGCGCCCCAGCAGGGCCAGGTGGGCATTGGGCGCGATGGTCAGGCCGCTCCAGGGGCCGACCCGACGCTCTCCGTTCATGAAGGTGGCCACGACGATGACGGGGAATTCCCGTTCCAGGTCGCCGACGGTCTTTCCCGCCAGCGTGCTGTCCTCGCTCAGGCGCATTTCCCGGATCACGAAGTCCAGTCCGTAGACCCGCTGAAAATAGGCTTCGGTGCTTTCGGCATTGGTACTTTCCCCCTTGGTGGCGGGCAACACATAACGGCCCAGCAGGACGAAATAGAGAATCCCGGTGGTCACCAGGGCCAGGCCGATGGGGGTGACATCAAAGAGCTGGAAGGGCTCCATGCCCTCCGGCAGGAGATCGTTGAGCAGGATCAGGGGGCTGGAACCCACCATGGTGATGGTGCCGCCGAGGATGGCGCAAAAGCCCATGGGCATGAGCAGCCGCGACATGCTCAGGCCGGTGCGGGCGCTGATGCGGGAGACCACGGGAATGAACAGGGCGGCGGCGCCCACGTTCTGCATGAAGCTGGAGATCACGCCCACGGTGCCGGACACCATGGGCAGGATGCGCCGTTCCGTGTGGCCGCCGACCTTCATGATGAAGCTGGCCACCTGGCTCATGACACCGGTCTTGTCCAGTCCGGCGCCGATGATCATGACCGCGATGATGGACATGACGGCGTTACTGGCAAAGCCGTTGAACAGGTTCTGGACGTCGGTGATGTCGTGCAGGCCCGGCACCAGGCTCATCAGTCCCAGCAGCACCATGATGCAGATGGCGGCCACATCCACTCGAACCACTTCGGTGACGAACAGGACGATGGTGAGTCCCAGCAGCCCCAGGACCACCATCATCTGCGGTGTGAGAACGAGTGATTCCATTTGGATTATATGAGTATGAGTTTATGGCATATATGTTTCAAACTTTTCCATTATTTCATCATATTCTTGAAATGCAACTCCCCATCCGGGGCGTCATGGCGCCCCGGGACAGGGCCGCGCCTCTGGTCCGTGGGACAGCAAGTTCGCTATGCTCCCTGAACGACCTTATCGCCAGGAGACCCCTGCCATGGACTCACAGCTCTCCCCCGTGGGGCGGTTCCAGACCCTCCTGCTGGCCACCGACGGCACCGAATGCAGTGCCGGCGCGGAAGCCGTGGCGCTGGGCGCGGCATCCCGCTGCGAGTCCCGGCTCATCCTCATGCGGGTGGTGCTGACCAATCCGGAATATGAGTCCATGGCGCCCGACCGGGTGGCGGACGAGACGGCGGCGGCCCGGGACGACCTGGAGCGCCTGCGCAAGCGGGCCGTGGACATGGGCATCGCCTGCGAGACGGTGATTCGTCATGGCGTGGATGCCTATCTGCCCGTGGTGCAAGCGGCGGAAGAAAAGCGCGTGGACTGCATTGTGGCGGGGCGTCGGCAGCGCAGTGACCTGGCCCGTCTGATGGTGGGGGATTCCACCGCCAGGATCATCGGTCATGCCCCCTGCAGCGTGCTGGTGGCCGCCCAGGGCGCGGATCGCCCCCGACGCCGGATTCTGGTGGCAACGGATGGGTCCCGGCTGGGGGATGCCGCCTGTGTGGCGGCGGCGCACCTGGCCGAGGTCTGCGAATTGCCCCTGACGGTGCTGACGGTCACATCACCGGATCAGAGCGAAGAGCGGCGGGTAGAGGCCAGTCAGACGGTGCAGCGGGTGCTGGACAGTCTGATGCGTGAGCGTCGGGGGCGGGGTGCGGGGCTGGAGGGCATGGTGGAGCAGGGGCGACCGGACGCGGTGATCGTGGATGTGGCCCGCGGCCGGGGGGCGGACCTGGTTGTGGTCGGCAGTCACGGCCGCACCGGTCTCAAGCGCCTGTTCATGGGCAGTGTCTCCGAACGGGTCATTGGTCATGCCCCCTGTCCGGTGCTGGTCATCAAGTAACCGCCGGTTCCCTGGCAAACAGGACGTCCCACACGCCGTGCCCCAGTCGTTGTCCCCGTTGTTCGAATTTGGTCAGGGGACGGTATTCGGGGCGGGGGCTGAAACCCTCGCCGGCCAGGTTGCGGAATCCGGCGGCCTGATTCATCACCGTCAGCATGTGTTCGGCGTAGGGTTCCCAGTCGGTGGCCAGATGCAGTACGCCGCCCGCCCGCAAGCGCGATCCCAGTAGTGCCACGAACGCCGGCTGCACCAGGCGTCGCTTGTGATGCCGCTTCTTCGGCCAGGGATCGGGGAAATAGATCTGTATCCGGTCCAGGGATCCTTCCGGAATCTGCAGTGTCAGGACTTCCACCGCGTCATGGCAGGCCACTCTCAGGTTGGAGAGTTGCAGGGCCTCGATCTGTTGCAGCAGGTGTCCCACGCCGGGGCGATGGACTTCCACCCCGATGAAGTCCCGGTCCGGGGCTTCGGCGGCCATTCGTGCCAATGACTCCCCGTTGCCGAATCCGATTTCCAGCGTGACCGGCGCCTGTCGGCCAAACAGGGCGGGCAGGTCCAGCGGCTGTGGCGTGAATGCCAGCCCCCAGCGCGGCCAGAGGTCATCCAGGGCGCGCTGCTGGCCGGTGGTCAGTCGTCCTTCGCGGCGGACGAAACTGCGGATCCGGCGACGGCCGTCAGCGGTGGGTGTGAAAGGCAGTGAGTTGTTCATGAGGCGGGATCAGGCCATGGCGGACCCGGTTGGGTCCGCCGATAGTAACGATGGATTAGAAGAAGGTGCCGTCGATGGGGGACGAGGCAGAGGCATAGCGCCGGCGCGGCATCCGGCCCGCCAGGTAGGCCTCGCGACCGGCCAGGATGGCGTGTTTCATGGCCGAGGCCATGAGGACCGGGTTGCGGGCGGCGGCGATGGCGGTATTCATCAGTACGCCGTCGCAGCCCAGTTCCATGGCGATGGCCGCATCGGAGGCGGTGCCCACGCCGGCGTCGACCAGGATGGGCACATTGGCGTTTTCCACGATCTCCAGCACGTTGTAGCGATTCTGGATGCCCAGGCCCGAGCCGATGGGGGCGGCCAGGGGCATGACGGCCACGCAGCCGATCTCTTCCAGGCGCTTGGCCAGGATCGGGTCATCGCTGGTATAGACCATGACCTTGAAGCCTTCGGCGACCAGGGTTTCCGCAGCCTTCAGGGTCTGTACCACGTCGGGGTAGAGGGTTTTCTCGTCACCGAGGACTTCCAGTTTCACCAGGTCGTGGCCATCCAGCAGTTCCCGCGCCAGGCGACAGGTGCGCACGGCATCTTCGGCGGTATAGCAGCCGGCGGTGTTGGGCAAGATGGTGTAGCGATCCGGGGGGAGTACGTCCAGCAGGTTGGGTTCATCCGGATTCTGGCCGATGTTGGTGCGTCGGATGGCGACCGTGACGATCTCGGCGCCGCTGGCCTCGGTGGCCAGGCGGGTCTCTTCCAGGTCCTTGTATTTGCCGGTCCCCACCAGCAGGCGGGAGCGATAGGCGGTGCCACCGATCACCAGGGGGGAATCGGTGGTCGTATCCGGGGAGTGGCTTGTGGTCGACATGGGGATACCGTGTGTGTGTTGAGGATTAACCGCCGCCGATGGCCTGCACGATCTCGATGCGATCGCCGGGAGCAAGGCGGTGGGCGTCGAACCGGCTGCGGGGCAGCAGTTCGCCGTTCACTTCCATGGCCAGGCGGCGACCGGTCAGGCCCAGTGCTTCCACCAGTGCGGTTGCGGTGGGCGGCTGCGGCAGTTGGCGCGTTTCGCCATTGACAATGATGTCCATCGTGGAATCTTCTCCAGTA
The DNA here is from genome assembly GCF_000225005.1 of Ectothiorhodospira sp. PHS-1. Lineage (NCBI taxonomy): Bacteria > Pseudomonadati > Pseudomonadota > Gammaproteobacteria > Chromatiales > Ectothiorhodospiraceae > Ectothiorhodospira > Ectothiorhodospira sp. PHS-1. Next base: position 20,424 of record NZ_AGBG01000036.1, read on the forward strand.
GACGGATGGCAGAGGAGGCATCTTAACGTAAAGCCGTCGCGTTCGGGACGCATGGTCCCGTGTGCGTCGTGACCGTTGAGAAGCGAACCCCGAGCGCATACACTATGGTCACTGCGCGGGTGTAGTTCAATGGTAGAACCTCAGCTTCCCAAGCTGATGACGTGGGTTCGATTCCCATCACCCGCTCCAGTTCCATAGCGCTTCTCGTCCCCTTTTCGTTGATCCCCTCGCGTTGCTTCAGTCGGGCATTTTGTCGTGACCATTGCGCCCCATTTTCTGTGCTAGACTTTGTCTAAACGCAATTTTGGTGGTTCAAGCCCATGAAACAGGAACAACGCAATACCGGTCTGGATCGTGAAGCCGTGGTCAGGAAACTGCGTGAGCACGGCATCACGCCCACTCAGCAGCGGGTGGATATCGCCACGGTCCTGTTCGAAAGGCCTCAGCACGTCTGTGCCGACCAGGTCCTGGCCCAGGTCAACGCCGTGGAATCGCTGGTGTCCAAGGCCACTGTCTACAACACCCTGGGCCTGTTCGCGAAGAAGGGGCTGGTCCGGGAGGTTCTGGTGGACCCCACCCGACTGTTTTATGACTCCAATATGATTCCTCACCATCACATGTATCACTCGGACTCCGGCATGCTGGAAGACGTGGCGCCGGGGCAGGTCCAGCTGGGTGCGTTGCCAGAGGCGCCGGAGGGCATGGTGATCGAGGGCGTGGACGTGGTCATCCGGGTGCGCCGGATTTGAAGGCAGCCCAACAGCCCCTCTCCCCTCGTGGTAGAGGGGCTGGAGAGAGTGGGGAAGGGAGTGTCCGGACTTGCGTGCTGTCGGGTTGTTTTTTAAGTGCTTGAAAAGATGTTTTTTTTGAAGAAATTTCAAAAAAGTTTCAAAAAGGGAGTTGACGGGAAAACTGAGGGGCCTATAATGCGCGCTCTCCAACGGCGAGACGGTCTGAACCGAAACGCGGTTGGCAAGGTTGAGAGATCGGGGAGTTGACAAACGGTTTCGAGATCTTCAGAATTG
>NZ_AGBG01000035.1:0-22091 GCF_000225005.1 Ectothiorhodospira sp. PHS-1
CCGGGTTAATATTCTGCCCCGACAGTAAACCTCCAAGAGCCGAGTTTCATTCCATGGCGACCCAGCTCAATCTCCCCATCGGCGTACAGGCTTTCGGCAAAATCCGCACCGGCGGATTCTACTATGTGGATAAAACCCCCTACCTTCATCAACTGATCGATGAAGGCAGCTATTATTTCCTCTCCCGCCCCCGTCGCTTCGGCAAGAGCCTGCTGCTGGACACTCTCAAGGAGCTGTTTGAGGCCAACGAGCCCCTGTTCCGTGGTCTGTACATCCACGACCGCTGGGACTGGCAGATCCGCCATCCGGTCGTCCGGATCAGTTTTGCCGATGGGGTGATGGTCAATCGGTCGGCACTGGACACCCGCATCCGGCACCTGCTGCAATCCAACCGGGAACGCTTGGGCATCGAACACAGCGGCGCCCAGGACATCGCCGGCGAGTTTTCCGATCTGATCCGCATGGCCCACCATCAGCACGGCCAGCGGGTGGTGGTCCTGATCGACGAATATGACAAGCCCATCCTGGACAACATCACCGATGCCGACGTGGCCCGCGAACTGCGGGAGGGGCTGAAAAACCTGTATTCCGTCCTCAAGGACGCCGACCCCCATCTGAAGTTCTGCCTGCTCACCGGTGTGTCCAAGTTCAGCAAGGTCAGTCTGTTCTCCGGACTGAACAACCTGCGTGACATCACCCTCTCCCGGGACTACGGCGCCATCTGCGGCTACACCGACGAGGACATCGATACCATCTTTGCGCCGGAACTACCGGGCCTGGACCGGGATCAGATCCGCCATTGGTACAACGGTTATCGCTGGGGGGATGAGCGGTTGCCCTCGGTCTACAACCCCTTTGACGTACTGTTGCTGTTTCAGGAGCGGGAGTTTCGGCCCTACTGGTTTGAAAGTGCCACGCCCTCATTTTTGGTCAAGCTCTTGTCGGAGCGGGGCGTGTTCACCCCCCGTCTGGACCGTCTGCAGACCAAGGCCAGCCTGTTGGGCCGCTTCGACGTGGACGAGATTGCCACCGAGGCCCTCTTGTTCCAGACCGGCTATCTCACCGTGCATAAGGTGGAAGAACCCATCACCGGTTACTGGCTCTATACCCTGGGTTACCCCAATCGGGAAGTGGAGGCCAGCCTGAACGAATCCCTGTTGCCGGCCCTGGGTCTGGAGGCCTCACGGGCGCAGGAGTCCCAGATGCAGGCGCTCATGGCCCTGCGCAATCATGACCTGCCGGCCCTGGAAACCCACTTCAAGGCCCTGTTTGCCGGCTTGCCCCACGACTGGTACCGCAACAACCCCATCGCCCAGTATGAAGGCCATTACGCTAGCGTGTTCTACAGCCACCTGGCCGCCCTGGGACTGGCCATCACCGTGGAAGACGCCGGCAACACCGGCCGGGTGGACATGACCGTGGATTTCAATGGCCACATTTACCTGTTTGAGTTCAAGGTGGTGGAGCAGGTGCCGGAGGGCAGGGCGCTGCGGCAGCTCCAGGACAAGGGCTACGCCGACAAGTACCGGGGGCAGGGCAAGCCCATCCACCTCATCGGGGTGGAGTTCTCCAGGGAACAGCGGCAGATCATCGCTTTTGATGTGCTGAGCCTTTGATCCGACCGGGTCTGTGAATCGTGGCCATGGGAGCGGGCCTGCCCGTGAAAACGGTTGTGAAAACGGTGCGGAATACCGAACACGCCCTTTTCTTCACTTCCGCGCTCTTTCGTCACTCCCGCGAAAGCGGGAGTCCAGGATCCTTCCCTCTGTTACCGGCCGATGGATTCCCGCTTGCGCGGGAATGACGCATATTTATCCAGCATGGCAACGGCGCTCGGCCACGGGTCAATCCGCTACAGACAACGCACAAAGTAAAGCCCCGTCACTGTCCATGTGACGGGGCTTTGTGTCGCACGGTCGGGCCAATCCCTGGAATCTTCCGTGAGCCTGAGAGTTCATCCGTGAGCGCCGATACATGGCGACGGGGTCAAGATCCCATACCTCCACTATGGATGCAAATGCTCGGCGTCAAAAGTGCGAAATGGTTCATATTTTCTTTTGTCGTTATCCAGGGAGGGGAACGCCTTTGGGTGCGCACCCGCGCTCACGACCAAAGGGTAGCCCAGGCTTCGTGGTATTCTGCCCCGACAGTGAACCTCCAGGAGCCGAGTTCCTTCCATGGCTACCCAGCTCAATCTCCCCATCGGCGTACAGGCTTTCGCTAAAATCCGCACCGGTGGATTCTACTATGTGGATAAAACCCCCTACCTTCATCAGCTGATCGATGAAGGCAGCTATTACTTCCTCTCCCGGCCCCGTCGGTTCGGCAAGAGCCTGCTGCTGGACACCTTCAAGGAGCTGTTTGAGGCCAACGAGCCTCTGTTCCGCGGCCTGTACATCCATGACCGCTGGGATTGGCAGACCCGTCATCCGGTCATTCGGCTGAGTTTTGCCGATGGGGTCATGGGCAGTCGTCAGGCATTGGACCAGCACATTGAAGAGCTGTTGCGTGAACACTCGGAAAGGCTGGGTATTACCCTGAGCAATGAAAGTATTCAGGGGCGGTTCCGGGAATTAATCACTGGGGCCCATCAGCAGCACGGCCAGCGGGTGGTGGTCCTGATCGACGAATACGACAAGCCCATCCTGGACAACATCACCAATGCCGACGTGGCCCGCGAGCTGCGGGAAGGGCTGAAAAACCTGTACTCCGTCCTCAAGGACGCCGATCCCCATCTGAAATTCTGCCTGCTCACCGGTGTGTCCAAGTTCAGCAAGGTCAGTTTGTTCTCCGGACTGAACAACCTCCGTGACATCACCCTCTCCCGGGATTACGGCGCCATCTGCGGCTACACCGACGCGGACATCGATACCATCTTTGCGCCGGAACTACCGGGTCTGGACCGGGACCAGATCCGCCAATGGTACAACGGTTATCGCTGGGGGGATGAGCGGTTGCCCTCGGTCTACAACCCCTTTGACGTACTGTTGCTGTTGCAGGAGCGGGAATTCCGGCCCTACTGGTTCGAAAGCGCCACGCCCACCTTCCTGGTCAAGCTCCTCGCCGAACACGGTCTTTACACCCCGCGCCTGGACACCCTGGAAACGGAGGCCGCACTCCTGGGCCGCTTCGACGTGGACGAGATTGCCACCGAGGCCCTGTTGTTCCAGACCGGGTATCTCACCGTGCACAAGGTGGAGCAGCCCATGACCGGTTACTGGCTCTACACCCTGGGCTATCCCAACCGGGAAGTGGAGGCCAGTCTCAACCAGGCCTTGCTCCCGGCCTTGGGCATGCCCCGGGCGGCCCAGCAACGCATCAGTCTGTTTCGTGCCCTGCAGGCCCATGACCTACCGGCCCTTGAAACCCACTTCAAAGCCCTGTTTGCCGGCCTGCCTCACGACTGGTACCGCAACAACCCCATTGCCCAGTATGAAGGCCATTATGCCAGCGTTTTCTACAGCCACCTGGCCGCCCTGGGACTGGCCATCACCGTGGAAGACGCCGGCAACACCGGCCGGGTGGACATGACCGTGGATTTCAATGGCCACATTTACCTGTTTGAGTTCAAGGTGGTGGAGCAGGTCCCGGAGGGTAGGGCGCTGCGGCAGCTCCAGGACAAGGGCTACGCCGACAAGTACCGGGGGCAGGGCAAGCCCATCCACCTCATCGGCGTGGAGTTCTCCAGGGAACAGCGACAGATCATTGCCTTTGACGTGCTGAGCCTTTGATCCGACGGGGCCTGTGAATCGTGGCCGTGGGGGAGCGGGCACTGCCCGTGAAAACGGTCGTGATAAATCGAACACGCCCTTTTCGTCGCTCTCGGGTCAATTACACGCAATGCATAAAGTAAAGCCCCGTCACTGTCCATGTGACGGGGCTTTGTGTCGCGCGGCCGGGCCATCCCTGGAATCTTCCGTGAGCCTGAGAGTTCATCCGTGAGCGCCGGTACATGGCGACGGGGTCAAGATCCCATGCCTCCAGGATGGATACAACCGCTTGGCGTCAAAAGTGAGAAATGGTTCATATTTTCTTTTGTCCCCTCCCAGGGGAGGGAATGTCTTTGCGCTCGCAACCAAAGGCCGCTCCCACAAGGCCAGCCCCGGCTTCGTGGTATTCTGCCCCAACAGTGAACCTCCAGGAGCCGAGTTCCTTCATGGCTGCCCAGCTCAACCTCCCCATCGGCGTACAGGCTTTCGGCAAAATCCGCACCGGCGGATTCTACTATGTGGATAAAACCGCCTACCTTCATCAGCTGATCGATGAAGGCAGCTATTATTTCCTCTCCCGTCCCCGCCGCTTCGGCAAGAGCCTGCTGCTGGACACCCTCAAGGAACTGTTTGAGGCCAATGAACCCCTGTTCCGCGGCCTGTACATCCACGACCGCTGGGACTGGCAGACCCGTCATCCGGTCGTCCGGATCAGTTTTGCCGATGGGGTGATGGTCAATCGGTCGGCACTGGATACCCGCATCCGGCACCTGCTGCAATCCAACCGAGAACGCCTGGGCATCGACCACAGCGGCGCCCAGGACATCGCCGGCGAGTTTTCCGATCTGATCCGCATGGCCCATCAGCAGCATGGCCAGCGAGTGGTGGTACTGATCGACGAATATGACAAGCCCATCCTGGACAACATCACGGATCATGATGTGGCTCGCGAACTGCGGGAAGGGCTGAAAAACCTGTATTCCGTCCTCAAGGACGCCGATCCCTATCTGAAATTCTGCCTGCTCACCGGTGTATCGAAATTCAGCAAGGTCAGTCTGTTCTCGGGGCTGAACAACCTCAACGACATCACCCTGGACAAGCCCTTTGCCCCAATCTGCGGCTACACCGACGAGGACATCGACACCGTGTTTGCCCCGGAACTGCCGGGCCTGGACCGGGAGCAGATCCGGCAGTGGTACAACGGCTATCGCTGGGGAGATGAAACAACGCCGGCGGTCTATAATCCGTTCGATGTGTTGCTGCTGTTCCAGAAACGGGAATTCCGGCCCTACTGGTTTGAAAGCGCTACGCCCACCTTCCTGGTGAAGCTCCTCGCCGAAAGCGGTCTTTACACCCCGCGCCTGGACACCCTGGAAACGGAGGCCGCGCTTCTGGGCCGCTTCGACGTGGACGAGATTGCCACCGAGGCCCTGTTGTTCCAGACCGGCTATCTCACCGTGCACAAGGTGGAGCAGCCCATGACCGGTTACTGGCTCTACACCCTGGGCTATCCCAACCGGGAAGTGGAGGCCAGTCTCAACCAGGCCTTGCTCCCGGCCTTGGGCATGCCCAGGGCGGCCCAGCAGCGCATCAGTCTGTTTCGCGCCTTGCAGGCCCACGACCTGCCGGCCCTGGAAACCCACTTCAAGGCCCTGTTTGCCGGTCTGCCCCACGACTGGTACCGCAACAACCCCATCGCCCAATATGAAGGCCATTACGCCAGCGTGTTCTACAGCCACCTGGCCGCCCTGGGTCTGACCATTACCGTGGAAGATGCCGGCAACACCGGCCGGGTGGACATGACCGTGGATTTCAATGGTCATATCTACCTGTTCGAGTTCAAGGTGGTGGAGCAGGTGCCGGAGGGCAGGGCACTGCGGCAGCTCCAGGACAAGGGCTATGCCGACAAGTACCGGGGTCAGGGCAAGCCCATCCACCTCATCGGCGTGGAGTTCTCCAGGGAACAGCGACAGATCATCGCCTTTGACGTGCTGAGCCTTTGATCCGACCGGGCCTGTGAATCGTGGCCGTGGGGGAGCGGGCCTGCCCGTGAAAACGGTCGTGATAAATCGAACACGCCCTTTCGGCCACGGGTCAATCCTCTACACGCAACGCACAAAGTAAAGCCCCGTCACTGTCCATGTGACGGGGCTTTGTGTCGCACGGCCGGGCCAATCCCTGGAATCTTCCGTGAGCCTGAGAGTTCATCCTTGAGCGCCGATACATGGCGACGAGGTCAAAATCCCATACCTCCAGGATGGATACAACCGCTTGGCGTCAAAAGTGCGAAATGGTTCATATTTTCTTTTGTCGTTATCCAGGGAGGGGAACGCCTTTGGGTGTGCACCCGCACTCACTCACGACCAAAGGGCAGCCCCGGCTTCGTGCTATTCTGCCCCGACAGTGAACTTCCAGGAGCCGAGTTCCTTCCATGGCTACCCAGCTCAATCTCCCCATCGGCGTACAGGCTTTCGGCAAAATCCGCACCGGCGGATTCTACTATGTGGATAAAACCGCCTACCTTCATCAGCTGATCGATGAAGGTAGCTATTATTTCCTCTCCCGTCCCCGCCGCTTCGGCAAGAGCCTGCTGCTGGACACCCTCAAGGAACTGTTTGAGGCCAACGAGCCTCTGTTCCGCGGCCTGTACATCCATGACCGCTGGGATTGGCAGACCCGTCATCCGGTCATTCGACTGAGTTTTGCCGATGGGGTCATGGGCAGTCGTCAGGCATTGGACCAGCACATTGAAGAGCTGTTGCGTGAACACTCGGAAAGGCTGGGTATTACCCTGAGCAATGAAAGTATTCAGGGGCGGTTCCGGGAATTAATCACTGGGGCCCATCAGCAGCACGGCCAGCGGGTAGTGGTTCTGATCGACGAATACGACAAGCCCATCCTGGACAACATCACCGATGCCGACGTGGCCCGCGAACTGCGGGAGGGGCTGAAAAACCTGTATTCCGTCCTCAAGGACGCCGATCCCCATCTGAAATTCTGCCTGCTCACCGGTGTGTCCAAGTTCAGCAAGGTCAGTCTGTTCTCGGGTTTGAACAACCTCAACGACATCACCCTGGACAAGCCCTTTGCCCCCATCTGCGGTTACACCGACGCGGACATCGACACCGTGTTTGCCCCGGAATTGCCGGGCCTGGACCGGGACCAGATCCGGCAGTGGTACAACGGCTATCGCTGGGGAGATGAGACAACGCCGGCGGTCTATAACCCGTTTGATGTGTTGCTGCTGTTCCAGAAACGGGAGTTCCGGCCTTACTGGTTTGAAAGTGCCACGCCCTCATTTTTGGTCAAGCTTTTGTCGGAGCGAGGCGTGTTCACCCCCCGTCTGGACCGTCTGCAGACCAAGGCCAGCCTGTTGGGCCGCTTCGACGTGGACGAGATCGCCACCGAAGCCCTTTTGTTCCAAACCGGCTACCTCACCGTGCACAAGGTGGAAGAACCCATCACCGGTTACTGGCTTTACACCCTGGGTTACCCCAACCGGGAAGTGGAGGCCAGCCTGAACGAATCCCTGTTGCCGGCCCTGGGTCTGGAGGCCTCACGGGCGCAGGAGTCCCAGATGCAGGCGCTCATGGCCCTGCGCAACCATGACCTGCCGGCGCTGGAAACCCACTTCAAGGCCCTGTTTGCCGGTCTGCCCCACGACTGGTACCGCAACAACCCCATTGCCCAGTATGAAGGCCATTATGCCAGCGTGTTCTACAGCCACCTGGCCGCCCTGGGGTTGGCCATTACCGTGGAAGATGCCGGCAACACCGGCCGGGTGGATATGACCGTGGATTTCAATGGTCACATTTACCTGTTTGAGTTCAAGGTGGTGGAGCAGGTGCCGGAGGGCAAGGCGTTGCAGCAGCTCCAGGACAAGGGCTACGCCGACAAGTACCGGGGGCAGGGCAAGCCCATCCACCTCATCGGCGTGGAGTTCTCCAGGGAACAGCGGCAGATCATCGCCTTTGACGTGCTGAGCCTTTGATCCGGGTACCGAACACGCCCTTTTCGTCACTCCCGCGCAAGCGGGAGTCCAGGATCCTTCGCTCTGTTACCGGCCGATGGATTCCCGCTTGCGCGGGAATGACGCAGATTCATGGCGCGGTTCCAATTTTTTGCTGACCGGGTTCCCCGTACACGGGAATGGCCATTCAGAGCGACCGGTGTGGCAATGGCCCTTGGCCACGGGGCTATCATGATATTCTGCCCCGACAGTGAACCTCCAGGAGCCGAGTTCCTTTTATGGCGACCCAGCGCAATCTTCCCATCGGAGTGCAGTCCCTTGAAGAGATCATCAACGGGGGTTACTACTATGTGGACAAGACCCCCTGGCTGCATCGGCTGATCAAGGAAGGGAAGTACTACTTCCTCTCCCGCCCCCGTCGCTTCGGCAAGAGCCTGCTGCTGGACACCCTCAAGGAGCTGTTTGAGGCCAACGAGCCCCTGTTCCGTGGTCTGTACATCCACGACCGCTGGGACTGGCAGACCCGCCACCCGGTCATCCGGATCAGTTTTGCCGATGGGGTGATGGGCAACCGGCGGCAGTTGGATGAACGCATCGAGGAAATGCTCTCCCAGCAAGCCGAAAGATTACAGGTCACTCTGGAAAATCGCAGCATTGCCGGACGATTCGGAGAGCTGATCCGCCGCGCCCATCATCAGCATGGCCAGCGGGTAGTGGTCCTGATCGACGAATACGACAAGCCCATCCTGGACAACATCACGGATCATGATGTGGCTCGCGAACTGCGGGAAGGGTTGAAAAACCTGTATTCCGTCCTCAAGGACGCCGACCCCCATCTGAAATTCTGCCTGCTCACCGGTGTATCGAAATTCAGCAAGGTCAGCCTGTTCTCGGGACTCAACAATCTCAACGACATCACCCTGGACAAGCCTTTTGCGCCCATCTGCGGCTACACCGACGCGGACATCGACACCGTGTTTGCCCCGGAATTGCCGGGCCTGGACCGGGAGCAGATCCGGCAGTGGTACAACGGCTATCGCTGGGGGGATGAGACAACACCGGCGGTCTATAACCCGTTCGATGTATTGCTGTTGTTCCAGAAACGGGAGTTCCGGCCCTACTGGTTTGAAAGTGCCACGCCCACCTTCCTGGTGAAGCTCCTCGCCGAACGCGGTCTTTACACCCCGCGCCTGGACACCCTGGAAACGGAGGCCGCACTCCTGGGCCGCTTCGACGTGGACGAGATCGCCACGGAAGCCCTTTTGTTCCAGACCGGGTATCTCACCGTGCACAAGGTGGAGCAGCCCATGACCGGTTACTGGCTCTACACCCTGGGCTATCCCAACCGGGAAGTGGAGGCCAGTCTCAACCAGGCCTTGCTCCCGGCCTTGGGCATGCCCCGGGCGGCCCAGCAGCGCATCAGTCTGTTTCGCGCCCTGCAGGCCCATGATCTACCGGCCCTGGAAACCCATTTCAAGGCCCTGTTTGCCGGCCTGCCCCACGATTGGTACCGCAACAACACCATCGCCCAATATGAAGGTCATTACGCCAGCGTGTTCTACAGCCACCTGGCCGCCCTGGGTCTGACCATTACCGTGGAAGATGCCGGCAACACCGGCCGGGTAGATATGACCGTGGATTTCAATGGCCACATTTACCTGTTCGAGTTCAAGGTGGTGGAGCAGGTGCCGGAGGGCAGGGCGCTGCAGCAGCTCCAGGACAAGGGCTATGCCGACAAGTACCGGGGGCAGGGAAAGCCCATCCACCTCATCGGCGTGGAGTTCTCCAGGGAACAGCGGCAGATCATGGCCTTTGACGTGCTGAGCCTTTGATCCGGGTACCGAACATGCCCTTTTCGTCTTTATCCAGCGTGGCAACGGCCCTTGTCCACGGGTCAATCCGCTACACGCAACGCACAAAGTAAAGCCCCGTCACTGTCCATGTGACGGGGCTTTGTGTCGCGCGGCCGGGCCAATCCCTGGAATCTTCCGTGAGCCTGAGAGTTCATCCGTGAGCGCCGATACATGGCGACGGGGTCAAGATCCCATGCCTCCAGGATGGATGCAACCGCTTGGCGTGAAAAATGGGAAATGGTTCATGTTTTCTTTTGTCTTTTCCAGGAGGCGAATGCCTTTGGGCGTACACCCGCATTCACGGCCAAGGGTTGCTACCACAAGGCCGGCCCCGGCTTCATGATATTCTGCCCTGACAGTAAACCTCCAGGAGCCGAGTTCCTTCCATGGCTACCCCGCTCAATCTCCCCATCGGAGTGCAATCCCTCGCTGAGATCATCAACGAGGGTTACTACTACGTGGACAAGACCCCCTGGTTGCATCGGCTGATCAAGGAGGGGAAATACTACTTCCTCTCCCGCCCCCGGCGTTTCGGCAAGAGCCTGCTGCTGGACACCCTCAAGGAGCTGTTTGAGGCCAACGAACCCCTGTTCCGCTGCCTGTACATCCACGACCGCTGGGATTGGCAGACCCGTCATCCGGTCGTCCGGATCAGTTTTGCCGATGGGGTGATGGTCAATCGGTCGGCACTGGATACCCGCATCCGGCACCTGCTGCAATCCAACCGAGAACGCCTGGGCATCGAACACAGCGGCGCCCAGGACATTGCGGGCGAGTTTTCCGATCTGATCCGCATGGCCCACCATCAGCACGGCCAGCGGGTGGTGGTCCTGATCGACGAATACGACAAGCCCATCCTGGACAACATCACCGATGCCGACGTGGCCCGCGAACTGCGGGAAGGGCTGAAAAACCTGTATTCCGTCCTCAAGGACGCAGATCCCCATCTGAAATTCTGCCTGCTCACCGGGGTCTCCAAGTTCAGCAAGGTCAGTTTGTTCTCGGGGCTGAACAATCTCAACGACATCACCCTGGACAAGCCCTTTGCCCCCATCTGCGGTTACACCGACGCGGACATCGACACCGTGTTTGCCCCGGAATTGCCGGGTCTGGACCGGGAGCAGATCCGGCAGTGGTACAACGGCTATCGCTGGGGAGATGAGACAACGCCGGCGGTCTATAACCCGTTTGATGTGTTGCTGCTGTTCCAGAAACGGGAGTTCCGGCCTTACTGGTTTGAAAGTGCCACGCCCTCATTTTTGGTCAAGCTCTTGTCGGAGCGAGGCGTGTTCACCCCCCGTCTGGACCGTCTGCAGACCAAGGCCAGCCTGTTGGGCCGCTTCGACGTGGACGAGATCGCCACCGAAGCCCTTTTGTTCCAAACCGGCTACCTCACCGTGCACAAGGTGGAAGAACCCATCACCGGTTACTGGCTTTACACCCTGGGTTACCCCAACCGGGAAGTGGAGGCCAGCCTGAACGAATCCCTGTTGCCGGCCCTGGGTCTGGAGGCCTCACGGGCGCAGGAGTCCCAGATGCAGGCGCTCATGGCTCTGCGCAACCATGACCTGCCGGCTCTAGAAACCCACTTCAAGGCCCTGTTTGCCGGTCTGCCCCACGACTGGTACCGCAACAACCCCATTGCCCAGTATGAAGGCCATTATGCCAGCGTGTTCTACAGCCACCTGGCCGCCCTGGGTCTGGCCATCACCGTGGAAGATGCCGGCAACACCGGCCGGGTGGACATGACCGTGGATTTCAATGGCCACATTTACCTGTTTGAGTTCAAGGTGGTGGAGCAGGTGCCGGAGGGCAAGGCGCTGCGGCAACTCCAGGACAAGGGCTACGCCGACAAGTACCAGGGTCAGGGCAAGCCCATCCACCTCATCGGCGTGGAGTTCTCCAGGGAACAGCGACAGATCATCGCTTTTGATGTGTTGAGCCTTTGATCCGACCGGGCCTGTGAATCGTGGCCGTGGGAGCGGGCCTGCCCGTGAAAACGGTTGTGAAAACGGTGCGGAATACCGAACACGCCCTTTTCTTCACTTCCGCGCTCTTTCGTCACTCCCGCGAAAGCGGGAGTCCAGGGTCCTTCCCTCTGTTACCGGCCGATGGATTCCCGCTTGCGCGGGAATGACGCAGATTCATGGCGCGAGTCTGATTTTTGCTGACCGGATTCTCCTTGGGCGGGACTGACCCATTCAGAGCCTCTTGAACATTGATAGCGACCTTGGCATTCGTGCGCGGCCAAGGGTTGCTACCACGGGGTCAGCCCCAGCCTCATGATATTCTCCCTGACAGTAAACCTTCCAGGAGCCGAGTTCCTTCCATGGCGACCCCGCTCAATCTCCCCATCGGAGTGCAATCCCTCGCCGAGATCATCAACGAGGGTTACTACTACGTGGACAAGACCCCCTGGCTGCATCGGCTGATCAAGGAGGGGAAGTACTACTTCCTCTCCCGCCCCCGCCGCTTCGGCAAGAGCCTGCTGCTGGATACCCTCAAGGAACTGTTCGAGGCCAACGAGCCCCTGTTCCGCGGCCTGTACATCCACAACCGCTGGGACTGGCAGATCCGCCACCCGGTGATCCGGATCAGTTTTGCCGATGGGGTGATGGTCAATCGGTCGGCACTGGATACCCGTATCCGTCACCTGCTGCAATCCAACCGGGAGCGCCTGGGCATCGACCACAGCGGCGCCCAGGACATCGCCGGCGAGTTTTCCGATCTGATCCGCATGGCCCATCAGCAGCATGGCCAACGAGTGGTGGTCCTGATCGACGAATATGACAAGCCCATCCTGGACAACATCACGGATCATGATGTGGCCCGCGAACTGCGGGAAGGGCTGAAAAACCTGTATTCCGTCCTCAAGGACGCCGACCCCCATCTGAAGTTCTGCCTGCTCACCGGTGTGTCCAAGTTCAGCAAGGTCAGTCTGTTCTCCGGACTGAACAACCTGCGTGACATCACCCTCTCCCGGGACTACGGCGCCATCTGCGGCTACACCGACGAGGACATCGATACCGTGTTTGCGCCGGAACTACCGGGCCTGGATCGGGATCAGATCCGCCATTGGTACAACGGTTATCGCTGGGGGGATGAGCGGTTGCCCTCGGTCTACAACCCCTTTGACGTACTGTTGCTGTTCCAGGAGCGGGAGTTCCGGCCCTACTGGTTTGAAAGTGCCACGCCCTCATTTTTGGTCAAGCTCTTGTCGGAGCGGGGCGTGTTCACCCCCCGTCTGGACCGTCTGCAGACCAAGGCCAGCCTGTTGGGCCGCTTCGACGTGGACGAGATTGCCACCGAGGCTCTCTTGTTCCAGACCGGCTATCTCACCGTGCATAAGGTGGAAGAACCCATCACCGGTTACTGGCTCTATACCCTGGGTTACCCCAATCGGGAAGTGGAGGCCAGCCTGAACGAATCCCTACTGCCGGCCCTGGGTCTGGAGGCCTCACGGGCGCAGGAGTCCCAGATGCAGGCGCTCATGGCCCTGCGCAATCATGACCTGCCGGCCCTGGAAACCCACTTCAAGGCCCTGTTTGCCGGCCTGCCTCACGATTGGTACCGCAACAACCCCATTGCCCAGTATGAAGGCCATTATGCCAGCGTGTTCTACAGCCACCTGGCCGCCCTGGGGCTGGCCATCACCGTGGAAGACGCCGGCAACACCGGCCGGGTGGACATGACCGTGGATTTCAATGGCCACATTTACCTGTTTGAGTTCAAGGTGGTGGAGCAGGTGCCGGAGGGCAAGGCGTTGCAGCAGCTCCAAGACAAGGGCTACGCCGACAAGTACCGGGGGCAGGGCAAGCCCATCCACCTCATCGGCGTGGAGTTCTCCAGGGAACAGCGGCAGATCATCGCCTTTGACGTGCTGAGCCTTTGATCCGGGTACTGAACATGCCCTTTTCGTCTTTATCCAGCGTGGCAACGGCCCTTGTCCACGGGTCAATCCGCTACACGCAACGCACAAAGTAAAGCCCCGTCACTGTCCATGTGACGGGGCTTTGTGTCGCGCGGCCGGGCCAATCCCTGGAATCTTCCGTGAGCCTGAGAGTTCATCCGTGAGCGCCGATACATGGCGACGAGGTCGAGATCCCATGCCTCCAGGATGGATGCAACCGCTTGGCGTGAAAAATGGGAAATGGTTCATGTTTTCTTTTGTCTTTTCCAGGAGGCGAATGCCTTTGGGCGTACACCCGCATTCACGGCCAAGGGTTGCTACCACAAGGCCGGCCCCGGCTTCATGATATTCTCCCTGACAGTAAACCTTCCAGGAGCCGAGTTCCTTCCATGGCTACCCCGCTCAATCTCCCCATCGGAGTGCAATCCCTCGCCGAGATCATCAACGAGGGTTACTACTACGTGGACAAGACCCCCTGGCTGCATCGGCTGATCAAGGAGGGGAAATACTACTTCCTCTCCCGCCCCCGCCGCTTCGGCAAGAGCCTGCTGCTGGATACCCTCAAGGAGCTGTTTGAGGCCAACGAACCCCTGTTCCGCTGCCTGTACATCCACGACCGCTGGGACTGGCAGATCCGCCATCCGGTCGTCCGGATCAGTTTTGCCGATGGAGTGATGCAGAGCCGGGACACCCTGGATGCGCGAATCGAGGAAATGCTCTCCCAGCAGGCCGAAGCTTTACAGGTCCGTCTGGAAAATCGCAGCATTGCCGGACGATTCGGAGAGCTGATCCGCCGCGCCCATCATCAGCACGGCCAGCGGGTGGTGGTCCTGATCGACGAATACGACAAGCCGATCCTGGACAACATCACCGATGCCGACGTGGCCCGCGAACTGCGGGAAGGGCTGAAAAACCTGTATTCCGTCCTCAAGGACGCCGACCCCCATCTGAAATTCTGCCTGCTCACCGGTGTGTCCAAGTTCAGCAAGGTCAGCCTGTTTTCCGGACTAAATAACCTGCGTGACATCACCCTCTCCCGGGATTACGGCGCCATCTGCGGCTACACCGACGAGGACATCGATACCATCTTTGCGCCTGAACTACCGGGCCTGGACCGGGA
This sequence comes from Ectothiorhodospira sp. PHS-1, assembly GCF_000225005.1. Lineage (NCBI taxonomy): Bacteria > Pseudomonadati > Pseudomonadota > Gammaproteobacteria > Chromatiales > Ectothiorhodospiraceae > Ectothiorhodospira > Ectothiorhodospira sp. PHS-1. The sequence continues at coordinate 14,564 of NZ_AGBG01000035.1, forward strand.
TCAGATCCGCCATTGGTACAACGGTTATCGCTGGGGGGATGAGCGGTTGCCCTCGGTCTACAACCCCTTTGACGTACTGTTGCTGTTCCAGGAGCGGGAGTTTCGCCCCTACTGGTTCGAAAGCGCCACGCCCACCTTTCTGGTGAAGCTCCTCGCCGAACGCGGTCTTTACACCCCGCGCCTGGACACCCTGGAAACGGAGGCCGCACTTCTGGGCCGCTTCGACGTGGACGAGATCGCCACGGAAGCCCTTTTGTTCCAGACCGGGTATCTCACCGTGCACAAGGTGGAGCAGCCCATGACCGGTTACTGGCTCTACACCCTGGGCTATCCCAACCGGGAAGTGGAGGCCAGTCTCAACCAGGCCTTGCTCCCGGCCTTGGGCATGCCCCGGGCGGCCCAGCAACGCATCAGTCTGTTTCGTGCCCTGCAGGCCCATGACCTACCGGCCCTTGAAACCCACTTCAAAGCCCTGTTTGCCGGCCTGCCCCACGACTGGTACCGCAACAACCCCATCGCCCAGTACGAAGGCCATTACGCCAGCGTGTTCTACAGCCACCTGGCCGCCCTGGGGTTGGCCATCACCGTGGAAGACGCCGGCAACACCGGCCGGGTAGATATGACCGTGGATTTCAATGGCCACATTTACCTGTTTGAGTTCAAGGTGGTGGAGCAGGTGCCGGAGGGCAGGGCGCTACAGCAGCTCCAGGACAAGGGCTACGCCGACAAGTACCGGGGGCAGGGCAAGCCCATCCACCTCATCGGCGTGGAGTTCTCCAGGGAACAGCGACAGATCATTGCCTTTGACGTGCTGAGCCTTTGATCCTCCACTCCCGCATCCTTTCGTCACTCCCGCGAAAGCGGGAGTCCAGGATCCATCAGCCCATTACCGGCCGATGGATCCCCGCTTGCGCGGGAATGACGGGTTCTGCATAGCCCCCTCACCCCTCGGAGGAGAGGGGCGGGGGAATATCCGGCTTCGTGATATCCTGCCCCGACAGTAAACCTTCCAGGAGCCGAGTTCCTTCATGGCTGCCCAGCTCAACCTCCCCATCGGCGTGCAGGCCTTCGCAAAAATCCGCACCGGCGGATTCTACTATGTGGATAAAACCCCCTACCTTCATCAACTGATCAATGAAGGCAGCTATTATTTCCTCTCCCGTCCCCGCCGCTTCGGCAAGAGCCTGCTGCTGGACACCCTCAAGGAGCTGTTCGAGGCCAACGAGCCCCTGTTCCGGGGGCTGTACATTCACGACCGTTGGGACTGGCAGACCCGTCATCCGGTCGTCCGGATCAGTTTTGCCGATGGGGTGATGGTCAATCGGTCGGCACTGGATACCCGCATCCGGCACCTGCTGCAATCCAACCGGGAACGCCTGGGCATCGAACACAGCGGCGCCCAGGACATCGCGGGCGAATTTTCCGATCTGATCCGCATGGCCCATCAGCAGCACGGGCAGCGAGTGGTGGTCCTGATCGACGAATACGACAAGCCCATCCTGGACAACATCACCGATGCCGACGTGGCCCGCGAACTGCGGGAAGGGCTGAAAAACCTGTATTCCGTCCTTAAGGACGCCGATCCCCATCTGAAGTTCTGCCTGCTCACCGGTGTGTCCAAGTTCAGCAAGGTCAGTCTGTTCTCCGGACTGAACAACCTCCGTGACATCACCCTCTCCCGGGATTACGGCGCCATCTGCGGCTACACCGACGAGGACATCGATGCCGTCTTTGCGCCGGAACTACCGGGCCTGGATCGGGATCAGATCCGCCATTGGTACAACGGTTATCGCTGGGGGGATGAGCGGTTGCCCTCGGTCTACAACCCCTTTGACGTACTGTTGCTGTTTCAGGAGCGGGAATTCCGGCCCTACTGGTTCGAAAGCGCTACACCCACCTTCCTGGTGAAGCTCCTCGCCGAACGCGGTCTTTACACCCCGCGCCTGGACACCCTGGAAACGGAGGCCGCACTTCTGGGCCGCTTCGACGTGGACGAGATTGCCACCGAGGCCCTGTTGTTCCAGACCGGGTATCTCACCGTGCACAAGGTGGAGCAGCCCATGACCGGTTACTGGCTCTACACCCTGGGCTATCCCAACCGGGAAGTGGAGGCGAGTCTCAACCAGGCCTTGCTCCCGGCCTTGGGCATGCCCCGGGCGGCCCAGCAACGCATCAGTCTGTTTCGTGCCCTGCAGGCCCATGACCTGCCGACCCTGGAAACCCACTTCAAGGCCCTGTTTGCCGGCCTGCCCCACGACTGGTACCGCAACAACCCCATTGCCCAGTACGAAGGCCATTATGCCAGCGTGTTCTACAGCCACCTGGCCGCCCTGGGGTTGGCCATTACCGTGGAAGATGCCGGCAACACCGGCCGGGTGGATATGACCGTGGATTTCAATGGCCACATCTACCTGTTCGAGTTCAAGGTGGTGGAGCAGGTGCCGGAGGGCAGGGCGTTGCAGCAGCTCCAGGACAAGGGCTACGCCGACAAGTACCGGGGGCAGGGCAAGCCCATCCACCTCATCGGCGTGGAGTTCTCCAGGGAACAGCGGCAGATCATCGCTTTTGATGTGTTGAGCCTGTGATCCGGATACCGAACATGTCCTTTTCGTCACTCCCGCAAAAGTGGGAGTCCAGGATCCTTCGCTCTGTTACCGGCCGATGGATTCCCGCTTGCGCGGGAATGACGCAGATTTATCCGGCGCGGATTTATCCTGCGTGGCAACGGCCCTTGTCCACGGGTCAATCCGCTACAGACAACGCACAAAGTAAAGCCCCGTCACTGTCCATGTGACGGGGCTTTGTGTCGCACGGCCGGGCCAATCCCTGGAATCTTCCGTGAGCCTGAGAGTTCATCCGTGAGCGCCGATACATGGCGACGGGGTTAAAGTCCCATGCCTCCACTATGGATACAACTGCTTGGCGTCAAAAGTGCGAAATGGTTCATGTTTTCTTTTGTCCCCTCCCAGGGGAGGGAATGTCTTTGCGCTCGCAACCAAAGGCCGCTCCCGCAAGGCCAGCCCCGGCTTCGTGGTATTCTGCCCCGACAGTGAACTTCCAGGAGCCGAGTTCCTTCCATGGCTACCCAGCTCAACCTCCCCATCGGCGTACAGGCTTTCGGCAAAATCCGCACCGGCGGATTCTACTATGTGGATAAAACCGCCTACCTTCATCAGCTGATCGATGAAGGCAGCTATTATTTCCTCTCCCGTCCCCGCCGCTTCGGCAAGAGCCTGCTGCTGGACACCCTCAAGGAACTGTTTGAGGCCAATGAACCCCTGTTCCGCGGCCTGTACATCCACGACCGCTGGGACTGGCAGACCCGTCATCCGGTCGTCCGGATCAGTTTTGCCGATGGGGTGATGGTCAATCGGTCGGCACTGGATACCCGCATCCGGCACCTGCTGCAATCCAACCGAGAACGCCTGGGCATCGAACACAGTGGCGCCCAGGACATTGCGGGCGAGTTTTCCGATCTGATCCGCATGGCCCACCATCAGCACGGCCAGCGGGTGGTGGTCCTGATCGACGAATACGACAAGCCCATCCTGGACAACATCACCGATGCCGACGTGGCCCGCGAACTGCGGGAGGGGCTGAAAAACCTGTATTCCGTCCTCAAGGACGCCGATCCCCATCTGAAATTCTGCCTGCTCACCGGTGTGTCCAAGTTCAGCAAGGTCAGTCTGTTCTCGGGTTTGAACAACCTCAACGACATCACCCTGGACAAGCCCTTTGCCCCCATCTGCGGTTACACCGACGCGGACATCGACACCGTGTTTGCCCCGGAATTGCCGGGCCTGGACCGGGAGCAGATCCGGCAGTGGTACAACGGCTATCGCTGGGGAGATGAGACAACGCCGGCGGTCTATAACCCGTTTGATGTGTTGCTGCTGTTCCAGAAACGGGAGTTCCGGCCCTACTGGTTTGAAAGTGCCACGCCCTCATTTTTGGTCAAGCTCTTGTCGGAGCGGGGCGTGTTCACCCCCCGTCTGGACCGTCTGCAGACCAAGGCCAGCCTGTTGGGCCGCTTCGACGTGGACGAGATCGCCACCGAAGCCCTTTTGTTCCAAACCGGCTACCTCACCGTGCACAAGGTGGAAGAACCCATCACCGGTTACTGGCTTTACACCCTGGGTTACCCCAACCGGGAAGTGGAGGCCAGCCTGAACGAATCCCTGTTGCCGGCCCTGGGTCTGGAGGCCTCACGGGCGCAGGAGTCCCAGATGCAGGCGCTCATGGCCCTGCGCAACCATGACCTGCCGGCGCTGGAAACCCACTTCAAGGCCCTGTTTGCCGGCCTGCCCCACGACTGGTACCGCAACAACCCCATCGCCCAATATGAAGGCCATTACGCCAGCGTGTTCTACAGCCACCTGGCCGCCCTGGGGCTGGCCATTACCGTGGAAGATGCCGGCAACACCGGCCGGGTGGACATGACCGTGGATTTCAATGGCCAAATTTACCTGTTCGAGTTCAAGGTGGTGGAGCAGGTGCCGGAGGGCAAGGCGCTGCGGCAGCTTCAGGACAAGGGCTACGCCGACAAGTACCAGGGGCAAGGTAAACCCATCCATCTCATCGGCGTGGAGTTCTCCAGGGAGCAGCGGCAGATCATCGCCTTTGACGTGCTGACGCTTTGATCAGACTGGCGCTGTGAGTCGTGGGCGTGGGAACGGGCATGCCCGCGGAAACCACGCGATAAACCCAGCACGCTCGTTTCGTCACTCCCGCGCGCTCTCCCCAGTCCCTTGCTTTTTCGTCAATCCCTCGCACCTTCGTCACTCCCGCGAAAGCGGGAGTCCAGAACTGTCGGCCCGTGTCTGGATTCCCGCTTTTTCAGTAATGACGCCTCAGCATGCGGGAATGAACCACTCAGTGCGCGGGAATGCCCCGATCCAGAGCTGCTTGCATGGTAACGGTATCGGCATTCTTTCGTGGCCAGGGGCAGCTCCCAAAGGTATGTCCAATCTGCATCGATGGGGCGGGCGGCAAACTCATGCCATATCAGGAAAGATAAAGCCGTTTCATGATGGGGAATTGCCCATGATCAAGGGGGCATACACCATACTTTCGCTCGAATCGGGTCCATTGGTTAAAAAAAAAGCCTTGTTAAATAAAATCTTAAATGATTTTTTCTGTTTCTGCTTGATCCCTCCTGGAAAAATGGCGCTTTGGTTGCATAAGGTAGGGCATGCGCAGGTTGATAACCGCTCCGGCAGGCTCGAAAGCCGTGACATGACAGCCAGAAGCGCATCGTATACCGCCGCTTGATTTGAGAGGGAGTAACCGACATGTCCCAGGTCATCAACACGAATATCGCTTCACTGAATGCCCAGCGTAATCTCAGTAACACCCAGAAGCAGCTCAGTGTTGCGCTGGAGCGCCTGTCTTCGGGCCTGCGTATCAATGGTGCCAAGGATGATGCAGCAGGGCTGGCAATTTCAGAGCGGATGACGGCCCAGATTCGAGGCCTGAATCAGGCGGCCAGAAATGCCAATGATGGTATTTCTCTGGTACAGACCATTGAAGGCGCCATGAATGAAATTACCAATAATCTCCAGAGAATGAGAGAGCTCGCGGTTCAGGCCGCCAACGATACCTATGGTGATACGGATAGGGAAATTATCAAGATTGAAATCGATGCGCTTATCAAGGAAATCACGCGAGTCGCGGAGCAGACAACATTTAATGATATTGCATATCTTGATGAAGACTCAGTTCCTATACGCCCCACTGATTTCAGGCTGCAAGTGGGTGCCAATGAAGATAATATAATTGAAATAGATTTTGATGCTGATATCGGCAGTTTTAAGGCGGATGATCTTGGTGTTGATGAGGCTGTTATTTTGGTTAACGATGCAGCTGCTGCAGGAGCTTCGATTACCCTGATAGATGCCGCCATTGAAGAGGTTGCAAAATCCCGCGCCGAGCTCGGCGCGATCCAGAACCGCCTGGAATCCGCCATCAAGAGCGTCATGAATACGGCTGAAAATCTGGTGGCCTCCCGCTCTCGTATCCAAGATGCGGATTTCGCCGCCGAGACTGCGGCGCTCACCCGGGGGCAGATACTTCAGCAGGCCGGTACGACGGTCCTGGCGCAGGCGAATCAGGCGCCTCAGAGCGTTCTGCAGTTGCTGCAGTAAAAGGGCACGGTCAGGTCAAGAGCGGCGGCGGGGTTCGGTCGGTAGTTCAGATCGAACCCCATTCCCCCGGCGTTTCCTGACACACGTTATTCCGGCAAAAGTGGGGATCCAGTCACATAGCCCCTTCCCGACTCCCGCCTTCGCGGGGGTGACGACGTTTGCCCTTTCCTAATCGGGCGGGGGCATGCGCCCGCCCGCAAGAGCGCATGAGCCGGCTTCTCAGGGGCATCGTCACCGCACCAGCCCTTTCCCATCACACAGTTGGTGTGGCGCCCGCAGGGTGGATAGCTTCTTGCCGTAATCCATCACCTGGGCCGGATTCCCGCCGTGATCCTTTCCGATCTCAGCCCTTGCTTCAAAGCATATCCATTGCTCCATTGTCGCAGTGAGGCGGTGTTTCCTTCTTTGCTGGTCAAAAGAATGAGCAGGTCCTGCTGCTACCAAGCGGGCAATACGGCCAACCGGGGGCCCTAAACGAGATCCTGCACCGCCCGCAAGGTGCGAAGACTCGCGCGTAACCTTCCTCATCCGTGTCTCCCCCATCTCCCAGCCCCAAGCTGTTTTCGTCTGCAACGTCACCTTTTCCCCTTCGTTGCCACGACAAGTTCTTATCCGTTTTCCGGTTCGTCGGGCCTCCGGGGTGTCGGCGTGGCATCCATTTTTTGCGGAAGCGGAATTGGCTTTCGACTGCGATTTCTTGGGTAGCTTACGGTTGTGTAGGGCGAAGAATGGGTTGCCTGTGCCCAGTGAGCCCCTTTCTTGATGGCTGATTCCACGCCCTGAGAACCGGCGGCGCCATGACCATCCGGCGGCAATTTCTGGCCGTTCATTTCCTCCGGTATCAGCAGCATGCGATTTCTGCATATTTTATCTATTTGAATTTTATGTTTTTTTTATTTTTTCCTTAGTTCTTTTCGGATCTTGACTGATCAATGCGGCAGTCGGGCGGAAAAATTTTGCCGCAAGAGGCTAAAGCTTGCCGTTTGGGGGCCGATAACGGGTTTGAAGGGAGAGTGAAGCGGCAATGAATCGCCTCCCTCGGAACTTTCAAACCAGTGGTTCGATATCGGACCTGATACTGCCTAAGGAGAACGGTCATGGCACAGGTAATCAACACCAACGTTTCCTCACTGAACGCCCAGCGGAATCTGAACGCGACTCAGAGTCAGCTGCAGACCTCCCTGCAGAGGCTGTCTTCCGGCATGCGCATCAACAGCGCCAAGGATGATGCTGCGGGTCTGGCGATTTCCGAGCGTTTCACTTCTCAGATACGCGGTTTGAACCAAGCGGCGAGAAATGCCAATGATGGCATCTCACTGGTCCAAACAATTGAAGGCGCACTCAACGAGATTACCAACAATCTTCAGCGTATGCGTGAGCTTGCA
>NZ_AGBG01000034.1:0-24013 GCF_000225005.1 Ectothiorhodospira sp. PHS-1
CAACGGTGATCGGTCAGTGCAAATCCCATCAACAGGTAGGGGCGGTGCGCCCCGAACCGCCGTCTCCGGACGGCTACGCCGGTGGAGATCAGGGTCAGTCGCAGAAGGGCAAGCGCCCAACTGCGCACCGATCATCGAAACCGGAAACCATGCCTACAACCGCTCAAGCGGTTTAGGGGTGGTAGTTCATCATATTGCGAGGTGAGAATCAGGCAATACGATCAGGCATGGAAAAGGGGCGGAGGTGATGCTCACCTCCGCCCCTCTCGTGCTGCTTCAGCACGGCGTACCTGCAGTCCTTCTTAGTAGAAGGGTCTCCACATGTACACCAGGAAGTGAGCAGCGGCAGCCAGGGCCATGAACACGGTGAAGGTGGTCTTGAACTGCTCGTGGAATTCTTTTGCCTGTTCTTCGGTCAGGCCGGAGATGCTGTTTTCCATGATCAAGATCCTCGATTACTCGGAAACGGTGTAGGTGAGCGGATTGTAGTTGTCGTTGCTGTACACGAAAGCGTGGACAGCCAGAGCAACCACCAGAACAGCCATCAGGATCGGCATCAGCCAGGTGCCGGGATTGACAACCAGCCACAGTTTCCAGTCGTCGCGGGGATTGCTGGGACTGCTGGGTCTGTACTCACTCATTGTTCAAACGCCCTCTGAAGATGATTAAACCGAGTCTTGCGTGAAGACTAGGCCGCTCGATGCCGACATAACCACTGACGCGGAAATAGTCAGCTTAAAAACATCACCCTGTTTTCAGATGCGGCACTCGGCGATCCACGGAGGTGGAGAGGTGAGCCCGATCCTGAAAACCTCTGTTTGCTCCATCTCGACCGGATACCGTTGCCGTTGGCACACGGCCGATTTGAGCATGGATGTCAGTCTACGTTGACAGCATGGGATGTCAAGTAGGGGAGACAGGAGGGGCTGTGAGAAAACCTGGAAACATTCAAAATCCTTGAGCGGGGTCAAAAACAGGCCGTCAATGCTGATATCCTCTGCCCATTCCGACTTCTTTCCCTGGATGTGTTGATTCCATGACTGACATCTCCCACCGCATCGCCCAGGAACTGGGCGTCCGTTCCGATCAGGTCAAGGCCACCGTGGAACTGCTGGACAGCGGCGCCACGGTGCCGTTCGTGGCCCGTTACCGCAAGGAGGCCACCGGCGGCCTGGATGATGCCCAGCTGCGCAGCCTGGAGGAGCGTCTGGGGTATTTGCGGGAACTGGATGCCCGCCGGGAGATGGTGCTCAAGGCCATTGAGGAGCAGGGCAAGCTCACCGACTCCCTGGCCAAGGCCATCTTCGAGGCGGATACCAAGACTCGCCTGGAGGATCTGTACCGCCCCTATGTCAAAAAGCGCCGCACCAAGGCCCAGATTGCCCGGGAAAACGGCCTGGAGCCGTTGCTGGATACCCTGCTGGCGGACCCCGGCCAGGTACCGGAGGCGGTGGCCGCCGGTTACACCACCGAGGAGATCACCGTCGAGGATGCCCTGAACGGGGCGGGGCACATCTTCATGGAGCGCATCGCCGAGGAAGCGGACTTGATCGAAGAGCTGCGCAACCACGGTTGGGAGCGGGGCTTTCTGGTCAGCAGGGTGGTGCCGGGCAAGGAGCAGGAGGGAGCCCGATTCCGTGACTATTTCGATCACGTGGAGCCCTTGAGCCAGGTGCCTTCCCACCGGGCCCTGGCCATGTTCCGGGGGCAGGCGGAGGAGTGCCTGCGGCTTGAGGTGGCCTGGACCGAGGCCCAGGCCCGGGGTGAGGAGGACACCGTGGCTTCCCCCGGCGAGGCGGCCATTGCCCGGCGTTTCCAACTGTCGGATCGGGGGCGGCCGGCGGATGCCTGGCTGGCCCGGCATGCCCGCCTGGCCTGGCGGGCCAAGCTGTCCATCCATCTGGACGTGGCCCTCAAGCGACGTCTGAGGGATCTGGCGGACGAGGAGGCCATCCGGGTGTTCGGCGCCAACCTGCAGGATGTGTTGCTGGCCGCTCCGGCCGGTTCCCGTACCACCATGGGGCTGGACCCGGGAGTGCGCACCGGGGTGAAGGTGGCGGTGATCAACGGCCAGGGGGCGGTGGTGGAGACGACCACGGTCTATCCCTTCCCACCCCGGAATCAGGTGCGGGAAACCCTGGAAACCCTCTCCGCCCTGGCCCGCAAGCACCAGGTGGATCTGGTGGCCATCGGCAACGGGACCCATTCCCGGGAGACGGACGCCCTGGTGGGGGAGCTGATGCGCCTGAACCCCAAACTGGGATTGACCAAGGTGGTGATTTCCGAGGCGGGCGCCTCGGTCTATTCCGCCTCGGCCCTGGCTTCGGCGGAGCTGCCGGATCTGGATGTGTCCCTGCGTGGGGCGGTGTCCATCGCCCGTCGTCTGCAGGATCCGTTGGCGGAGTTGGTCAAGATCGAGCCCAAGGCCATCGGCGTGGGCCAGTATCAGCATGACGTCAATCAGGCTCAGCTGGCCCGCAAGCTGGATGCGGTGGTGGAGGACTGCGTGAATGCGGTGGGGGTGGATGTGAACACCGCCTCCGCGCCCCTGCTGGCCCGGGTATCGGGCCTGGGTACCACGCTGGCGGAGAATATCGTGGCCTTTCGTACCGAACAGGGGGCCTTTGCCAGCCGTGCCGCCCTCAAGAAAGTGCCCCGCCTGGGGGCCAAGGCTTTCGAACAGGCGGCGGGCTTTTTGCGCATCCCCCGGGGCAAGGATCCGCTGGATGCCTCTGCGGTGCATCCGGAAGCCTATCCGGTGGTGCGGCGGATCGTGGCCGAGACGGGTCGGGACGTGCGTGAGCTGATCGGCGACGAGGCCTTCCTCAAGCGGCTGGACCCGTCCCGCTTCACGGACGAGACCTTTGGCGAGCCCACGGTGCGGGACATCCTGACCGAGTTGGCCAAGCCGGGTCGGGATCCGCGGCCGGAGTTCCGTACCGCGGCCTTCAAGGAGGGGGTGGAGCGACTGCAGGACCTGCAGCCGGGCATGGTGCTGGAGGGTACGGTGACCAACGTGGCCAACTTCGGCGCCTTTGTGGATATCGGGGTGCATCAGGACGGGCTGGTGCACATCTCCGCCCTGTCGGACCGTTTCATCAAGGATCCGCGGGATGTGGTGCGGGCCGGTGACGTGGTCAAGGTGAAGGTGATGGAGGTGGATCTGGAGCGCAAGCGGATTGCCCTGAGCATGCGTCTGGACGATGAGCCGGGAAGGGAGGCGAACGGCCGTCCGACCCGGGAGTCTCGGAGTGGTCAGGGACGCAAGGGCAATCAGGGACGCAGGGACACGGCCCGTGCCGAACCCCAGCCGGAAAGTGCACTGGCGGCGGCGCTCAAGGCGGCGGTGGGCCGCAAGTAGGGTGGAGCAGGTCCTGCGCCCCTCATGGAGTAGCAGGATGGAATTGCTGCAGTCCTTGCGTTATTGCTGTGTCTTTTGCGTCATCGTCGGAGAGTGAGGTCCAGCCCATCGGGATTGAGTGTTCAGGCCGGGTCTCAGGTTTGTCGTATATGCGCTTTTCTTGTCGCAAAGTCGACAACGAAAGCAGGTGAGAACGACGGATACGGGATGGCTTGATAACCCCTTTAAACAGCAGGTTAAAACGATTTTCGGGGAAGCCAATCTGGCTGGCACCGGATTTGCTTTGCATGATGCAAAGGCTGTTCCGAATCAGTCATCTTCACTTAAAGAGGGCATTTCCATGGCGCGCATTGGGATCTTTTTCGGCACCACCACCGGCAATACCCGCAAGGTGGCCAAGATGATCAAGAAAAAATACGACGATGAGACCATGGCCAAGCCGCAGAACGTGAACAAGGCCAGCGCCGATGAGATTGCAGGGTATGATTATCTGATCTTCGGCACGCCCACCATGGGCTCCGGCCAGTTGCCCGGTCTGTCCGCCGATTGCGAGGAAGAGAGCTGGGAGGAGTTCCTGCCCAACCTGGAAGCGGTGGACTTCACCGGCAAGACCGTGGCCCTGTATGGACTGGGGGACCAGGTGGGCTATCCCAACGAATTCGTCGATGCCATGATCGAGCTTTATGATCTGGTCACCGGCCGTGGTGGTCGCGTGGTGGGGGCCTGGCCGACCGAGGGCTACGAATTCGAGTCTTCCCAGGCCGTGGTGGACGGCAAATTCGTCGGGCTGGTGCTGGACCAGGACAATCAGAGCCAGTTGACCGATGAACACCTTGAGGCCTGGCTGGCCCAGATCGCTCCGGAGTTTGGATTACCCGCGTGAATCCGGCGCCGGAGTGGAAGCTCCGGCGCTTTTTATTTCTGAGCGTTGATAATGATTTGCAATACTACTAACATGAGCGACCATTGACGCAACCTTATTGTGGATAGCCTCCAAGGAGCTGTTTCATGAGTTCACCAGACGCCGCAGAAGCCGGCATTGCCGAATCCGGTCCCGCCGGGCAGGCGCCCGTGGAATCCGGCCTCGTGGATACCGGTCTGGGGGAAACGGGGGTGACGCAGGCCGATGTCGCGGACACGACGGGTATCGTCCACGCCCTGCAGGGAATGATCGATCTGGGCGGTCCGGTGGTGGCCATCCTGCTGGTCATGTCCGTGGTGGCCCTCACCATCATCCTGGTCAAGATCGGTCAGTTCCTGTGGTGGCGGCTGGGTGATGAGCGCAGTCTGAAGACGGCCCTGGAACACTGGCGCGACGGTCGGGTGGAGCCGGCTCTGGAAACCCTCTCCCGCAGCCGCAGCCCCGCTGCCCGGGTGATGGAGGTGGCGATCCAGGGGCGGCGTGACAATGCCCGTCCCGAACCGTTGGTGCGCGAAGAGGCCACCCGGGTGGCAGTGAACTGGCTGGAGCGTCTGCGGGGTCAGTTCCGCATGCTGGAAGTGATCGGCACCCTGGCGCCGCTGTTGGGTCTGCTGGGTACGGTACTGGGCATGATCGCCGCCTTCCAGCAGCTGGAGGCGGCCGGCAACCGAGTGGACCCATCCATTCTTTCCGGCGGTATCTGGGTGGCGCTTCTGACCACGGCGGTGGGCCTGGCGGTGGCCATCCCGGTGGTGGCGGTGCTCAACGGCCTGGAGCGCTGGGTGGAGCGTTTTCGTCATCGGATGCAGGATGCCCTGACCCAGGTTTTTACTCTGCCGCCGCCGGCGGCTGAGCGGCAGCAGGAACCCACGCCCATCAAGTCGGCGCAGAAAGCCCATATCAAGGTCTGGAAGGACCGGGCGGCAGGCGATGCACATTGAGGCACCGGCCCCCCGTCGACGGGCGCTCATCAGTCTCACGCCCCTGATCGACGTGGTGTTCATCCTGCTGATCTTTTTCATGCTGGCCAGCAGCTTTCTGGACTGGAGCGCGGTGACCCTGAGTACCCCTTCCTCCCAGTCCAGCGCCACTGAGGACCAGCCGCCCCTGGCGGTGCAGATCCTTTCGGGGGGGGAACTGCGGCTAGCGGGTGAACCGGTGTCGGTGGAGCGGCTGGTCATTGCCCTGCGTGAGCAACTGGCCATGGAGCCCGCCCGTACGGTGGTGGTCCAGCCGGCGGGGGAGGTTCCCCTGCAGACCGTGGTCAATGTCCTGGACCGGGTGCGGGAGGCAGAGCCCGTGTCCTTGCGTCTGTCACGGGAGTAAGGTCCCATGCAGTTACCTGAGTATTCCGGCAAGCCTCCGGAAGAAAATTTGATTCCGCTGATCAATATCGTCTTTTTGCTGCTGATCTTCTTCATGGTGGCCGGTGCCCTGACCGCCCAGGATGTCTTTGAAGTGGAAGCGCCTGATTCCCGCCACGAGGCCGGCGTCGATGATGAAGGCTGGCTGGTGCTACTGGGCCGGGATGGTCGGCTGGCTCTGGACGATGAGGAGATGGATGCCGATACCCTGAAAGGACGCCTGCAGGCGGAGATGGAGGCACGCCGGGACGCTCCGGCAAAAGCAGAGCCGCTGGTGCGCATCAAGGCGGATCAGGCGGCCTCCACCGATGAACTCATGGACCTGATGGAACTGCTTCGCGCCGCGGGGGTGGAAGAGGTGCGCCTGCTGACGGTCCTGGCGGGGGATCGTTGATGCCTCTGAGAAGCATGGGCTGGGTGTTGGCCCTGACGCTGGCCGTGGGACTGCATCTGTCGGTGTTCTGGTGGCTGGCCCGCAGCGACGACGTGGTCACGGAGGGGGCTCAGGCCCCTGGCGAAGCCGGGGTGGTGATCGGTCTTGGGCCTGCCGGGCAGCCTGCGGGACAGCCCGAACCGGTCACCGAGTCCGTGCCTGAACCCGAGCCTGAACCCGAACCCCGGCCGCGGCCCGAACCGGAACCCAAGCCCGAACCCAAGCCGGAACCTACGCCAAAGCCGGAACCCAAGCCCCGGCCGCCCGAGCCGAAACCCCGGCCGCAGCCCAAGCCGGAGCCGGTGGCCGAGCCCACGCCTGCTCCCGTGGCCCAGCCTCGAGCCGAGCCCCAGGGACAGTCGAGGGAGGACTCCCGCGAAAGCGCGTCCAACCAGCCGGGTCGACAGGCGGGGCAGGCCGCCGGCGGTGACCCGGCGGCCACTCAGGATTATCTGCAGGTCGTGCGTGCCTGGCTGGAGCGGCACAAGGAATATCCCCGTCAGGCACAGCTGCGTCGCCAGGAGGGCGTGGTCTATGTGCGTTTTGTGATGAACCGAAATGGTGAAGTGCTGTCACACAGCATTGAACGCAGTTCCGGGCACACGCTGCTGGATCGGGAAGTGACCAGCATGCTGCAGCGGGCGCAACCCTTGCCCGTGATGCCGCCGGAACTGCCTCAGCACAGACTGGAAGTGGTCCTGCCGGTGGCCTTCAATCTGCGTTGAGTCTCCGTTCACACGCTCAGCATGGCTGTGATTGAGGGGGGATACCCCCCTCTGGTATCCTCTCCTCCCGTCCGGCGCCGTTGGCGCACTCATTCTCCAATCCCGACGAAAATCTCATGACGCGATACGTGTTCATTACAGGGGGCGTGGTGTCTTCCCTGGGTAAAGGCATTGCTGCTGCTTCCCTGGGGACGATCCTTGAGGCCCGTGGTCTCAAGGTCACCATGCTCAAGCTGGATCCCTACATCAACGTGGACCCCGGCACCATGAGCCCGTTCCAGCACGGCGAGGTCTTCGTCACCGAGGACGGCGCGGAAACCGACCTGGACCTGGGCCACTACGAGCGGTTCGTGCGCATCAGGACCAGCCGGCGCAACAACTTCACCACCGGTCAGATCTACGAGAACGTCATCCGCAAGGAGCGTCGGGGTGACTACCTGGGTGGCACCGTGCAGGTCATTCCCCACATCACCGACGAGATCAAGCGCTCGGTGCGGGCCGGGGCCGAAGGGGCCGACATCGCCCTGGTGGAAATCGGCGGCACCGTGGGCGACATCGAATCCCTGCCGTTTCTGGAAGCCATCCGCCAGATGGGGGTGGAACTGGGCAGCGAGAATGTCCTGTACATCCACCTGACCCTGGTGCCCTACATCGCCGCCGCCGGCGAGATCAAGACCAAGCCGACCCAGCACTCGGTGAAGGAACTGCGTTCCATCGGCATCCAGCCCCATATCCTGCTGTGCCGTTCCACCCATCCGCTGCCGGAGGGGGAGCGTCGCAAGATCGCCCTGTTCACCAACGTGGAGGAAAAGGCGGTCATCTCCTCCGTGGACGTGGACAACATCTACAAGATTCCCCTCTGGCTGCATTCCCAGAAGCTGGACGAGATCGTCCTGCGCAAGCTGCACGTGGAGGCCCCGCCGGCGGATCTGTCCGACTGGAAGCACGTGGTCAACGCCATGGAGTTTCCCGAGGCCGAGGTCACCATCGGCATGGTGGGCAAGTACGTGGAACTCACCGAGTCCTACAAGTCCCTCAACGAGGCCCTGACCCACGCCGGCATCCACACCGCCACCAAGGTGAACATCCGCTATATCGACTCCGAACGCCTGGAGACCGCGGGCACCGACTGCCTGGCCGAGGTGGATGCCATCCTGGTGCCCGGCGGCTTCGGCGAGCGGGGTGTGGAGGGCAAGATCGCCGCGGTGCGTCATGCCCGCGAGCACAAGATGCCTTACCTGGGCATCTGCCTGGGGATGCAGGTGGCGGTGATCGAATATGCCCGCAACGTGGCCGGCCTGGAACAGGCCCACAGCACCGAGTTCCGTCCCGAGACGCCCCACCCGGTGATCGCCCTGATCACCGAGTGGCAGGATCGGGAAGGCCGGGTGGAACAGCGCAGCGGCGACGACGACCTGGGTGGTACCATGCGCCTGGGCGGCCAGCAGGCCCGTCTGGCCCCGGATTCCCTGGCCCGGCGCGTCTATGGTGCCGAGGTAATCAGTGAGCGTCATCGTCACCGTTATGAATTCAACAACCAGTATCTGGAGACGCTGCAGGCGGCCGGACTGGTGATCTCGGGCAAGTCCATGGACGGGGCGCTGGTGGAAATGGTGGAGCTGAACGACCATCCCTGGTTCCTGGCCTGTCAGTTCCACCCGGAATTCACCTCCACCCCCCGGGATGGCCATCCGCTGTTCGCCGGTTTCGTCAAGGCAGCCCGGCTGCAGCATGAAAAGATGCTCAACCAGAGTGAAGAACCCCGATGAAACTCTGTCATTTTCAGGTGGGTCTGGACCAGCCGGTATTCCTGATCTCCGGCCCCTGCGTCATCGAGAGTGAACAGCTTGCCCTGGACACGGCGGGTCTGCTCAAGGAAATGACCGATCGCCTGGGCATCCCCTTCATCTACAAGTCCTCTTTCGACAAGGCCAACCGGTCTTCCAGTCGAAGCTTTCGTGGTCCCGGCCTGGAGAAGGGGTTGCAGATTCTGGAGACGGTGAAGCGCGTGATCGGCGTGCCGGTGCTGACCGACGTGCATGAAGACACCCCGCTGGCCGAGGTGGCCGCCGTGGTGGACGTGCTGCAGACCCCGGCCTTTCTCTGCCGCCAGACCAACTTCATCCGCAACGTGGCGGCCCAGGGGCTGCCGGTGAACATCAAGAAGGGCCAGTTCCTGGCCCCCTGGGACATGAAACACGTGGTGGACAAGGCCCGCGAGACCGGCAACACGCAGATCATGGTCTGCGAACGGGGCGTGTCCTTTGGTTACAACACCCTGGTTTCCGACATGCGCGGCCTGGCCGTGATGCGGGAGACCGGGTGTCCGGTGGTATTCGATGCCACCCATTCCGTGCAACAACCCGGCGGCCGGGGCGCCAGCTCCGGTGGCCAGCGGGAATTCGTGCCGGTCCTGGCACGGGCCGCCGTGGCCTCCGGGGTGGCGGGTCTTTTCATGGAGACCCACCCGGACCCGGACAAGGCCCTGTCCGACGGACCCAACGCCTGGCCCTTGCCCCATCTGGAGGCATTGCTGAACACCCTCAAGGCCCTTGACGACGCGGTCAAGGCCCAGGGGTTTATCGAACAACAGTTCTTGAATTGAGCAACAGGGGATCATGACCCATGACCGAGATCGTTGATATTCTGGCCCGCGAGGTGGTGGACTCCCGCGGCAATCCCACCGTCGAAGCCGATGTGAAACTGGGCTCCGGCGCGGTGGGACGTGCCGCGGTACCCTCCGGCGCCTCCACCGGCTCCCGCGAGGCACTGGAACTGCGGGACGGTGACGCGCGCTACCTGGGCAAGGGCGTGCGCAAGGCCGTGGCCAACGTGAACGGCGAGATCCGCGAAGCCCTGCTGGGCCTCAAGGCCTCCGATCAGGAGGCCATCGACCGGCGCATGATCGAGCTGGACGGCACCCCCAACAAGGGTCGCCTGGGCGCCAATGCCCTGTTGGCGGTGTCCATGGCCCTGGCCCACGCCAATGCCCGCGACACCGGCCTGCCCCTGTACCGTCACCTGGGCGGTGAGGGGGCCACCCTGCTGCCGGTGCCGATGATGAACATCATCAACGGCGGCGCCCATGCCGACAACAGCGTCGACATGCAGGAATTCATGATCCTGCCGGTGGGCGCTAGCAGCGTCGCCGATGCCATCCGCTACGGCGCCGAGGTCTTCCACGCCCTGAAGAAGGTGCTGCATGGCCGCGGCCTGTCCACCGCCGTGGGTGACGAGGGCGGTTTCGCTCCGGACCTGCCCTCCAACGAGGCGGCCATCGAGGCCATTCTGGAGGCCATTCATCAGGCCGGCTTCACCCCGGGCAAGGACATCTTCCTGGGGCTGGACTGTGCCGCGTCCGAGTTCTACAAGGACGGCGCCTACGTGCTGGCCTCCGAAGGCAAGCGTCTGGACGCCGCCGGCATGGTGGAGTTCCTGGCGAACTGGGTGAAGCAGTACCCCATCATCACCATCGAGGACGGCATGGACGAGGGCGACTGGGACGGCTGGAAGCTGCTCACCGAGCGTCTGGGTGACCAGGTGCAGCTGGTGGGTGACGATCTGTTCGTCACCAACACCGAGATCCTGCGCGAGGGCATCGACAAGGGGATCGGCAACTCCATCCTCATCAAGCTCAACCAGATCGGTACCCTCACCGAGACCCTGGAAGCCATCCGCATGGCCCACGACGCCGGCTATACCGCGGTGATTTCCCACCGCTCCGGCGAGACCGAGGACGTCACCATCGCCGACCTGTCCGTGGCCACGGGGGCCGGTCAGATCAAGACCGGTTCCCTGTCCCGTTCCGACCGGGTGGCCAAGTACAACCAGCTGATTCGCATCGAGGAAATGCTGGGGGCTTCCGCCCGCTATGCCGGCAAGGCGGCATTCAAGCGCCTGGGTTGATCCACAGCGTCCGGCCTGGCCCGCCTTCCTTCGGGTAGGGGAAGGTGGTCCAGGCCCGGGCATGGTGACTTCCCTCGACCCTACGCGCTGGACTCCCCCGGATGAAATGGCTCATCACCCTGTTGCTGGCACTGTTCCTGGGGCTCCAGTACAAACTCTGGTTCGGTGAAGGCAGCCTGGTTGAGGTCTGGCAGTTGCGTCAGGAGCTGGAAATCCAGCGGGCGCAGAATCAGGAACTGCGCGGCCGTAACGAGGCGCTGGAAGCGGAGGTGATCGATCTCAAGACCGGCCTGGAAGCCATCGAGGAACGGGCCAGACGGGAACTGGGAATGATTGCCGAGGACGAGATCTTTTTCCAGGTGGTGGATCGCCACCGCTTTGGCGGACAACGATGACGAAAACTCCCGGATTCTGGGCGGTGATTCCCGCCGCCGGTGTCGGCAGCCGCATGCGCGCCGACCGTCCCAAGCAGTACCTGCCCCTGGCCGGGCGCACGGTACTGGAACATACCCTGGACATCTTTTTCCGGCACCCGCGCATCAGCGGCGTGGTGTTGGTGATCAGTGCCGATGATGGCTGGTTTGGGGATCTGGATATCAGGACCGACAAGCCCCTGTGGGTGGTGGACGGTGGCGCCGAGCGCTGTCATTCCGTGCTCAATGGTCTCAAGGCCCTCATGACCCACGCCGATCCCCGGGACTGGGTGCTGGTCCATGACGCGGCGCGGCCCTGTCTGAGCGACGGGGACCTGGATCAGTTGCTCGATACCCTGCGGGACGATCCGGTGGGCGGCATCCTGGCCACGCCGGTACGGGATACCAAGAAGCGGGCCGGCCCCGATGGCCGCATTTCCGCCACCGTGGACCGTGGGGCCATGTGGCGGGCCTTCACGCCGCAGATGTTTCGTCTGGCGGCCCTTGAGGCGGCCCTGGAGCGGGCCCTGGCCGAGGGTTTTCTGGTGACCGACGAAGCCTCGGCCATGGAGCACGCCGGACAGGCGCCCCTGCTGGTGGAGGGCAGCGCCCGCAACATCAAGATCACCCAGCCGGAAGACCTGTCCCTGGCGGAGTTCTATCTGTCCCGGCGATGACTTGCCGGATGCGGGAGCGGGGGATCTTTCCCCTGAACTTTCTTTCCTGCCCCACGGGTGTCTCACCTCGGGGGCTCTCTTCGGACCAGAAGGAGCGGCAATGAAGTTTCGTATCGGTCACGGGTATGACGTCCATGCCTTCATGGAGGGCGATCACCTCATCATCGGCGGCGTGCAGGTGCCTCATCACAAGGCCTTCAAGGCCCATTCCGACGGAGATGTGCTGATGCATGCCGTCTCCGACGCCATCCTGGGGGCCGCGGCCCTGGGGGACATCGGCCGTCACTTCCCGGACACGGACCCCGCCTACAAGGGGGCCGACAGCCGCGTGCTGCTGCGGGAGGTTCTGGCCAAGGTGCAGGCCTTGGGCTGGCAGGTCGGCAATCTGGATGCCACTCTGGTTGCCCAGGCCCCCAAGATGTCCCCCCACGTGGAACAGATGCGGGCCAATCTGGCGGCGGATCTGCAGATCGATCCTGCCCAGGTGAACGTGAAGGCGACCACCACCGAGCGACTGGGGTTTGCCGGGCGGGAAGAGGGCATCGCCGCCCACGCGGTGGTCATGCTGGTGTCCGCATAATCCGGCGTAGCCTGCTATTTTTCCAGGTGCTTGAGCTTGTCCGGCTGCCCGTTCCAGGACTCGGCATCCGGCAGGGGGTCCTTGCGCCGGGTGATCACCGGCCATTGCCGGGACAGTTCCGCGTTGAGCTCGATGAAGTGTTCCTGACCCTCGGGCACCTCGTCCTCCGGCACGATGGCCTGTGCCGGACACTCGGGTTCACACAGGGAACAGTCGATGCACTCGTCCGGGTCGATCACCAGAAAGTTGGGACCCTCGTGGAAACAGTCCACGGGGCAGACCTCCACGCAGTCGGTGTATTTGCAGCGAATGCAGTTCTCAAGAACGACGAATGCCATGAGTGTCTCCCTAGGGTTGGATCAGTGACGCTTCCCTGATGGCATCATACCCGGCATTCACATTCCGCCAAACGCCTTGAAAAACAGGGTTTCTGCCGGCGCTACTCCTGCAGCAGCGCCGCCAGTTCCTTGAGCCGGTACAGGGCCACCAGGGCCTCGCGGGGTGTCATCCCGTCCGGGTCCAGTTCATCCACCGCCGTGCGCAGGGCCTGGCTGGTGGTGTCGGGGCCGTCCTTCATGGTCTCCTCGGGTGCTTCCGCCTCCGGTAGCGGCGCGGCGAACAGGCTCATTTGCGGGCCCTGTCCCGGCCCAGCCAGACTCTGCTGCTCCAGGGCATTGAGGCGCTGACGGGCACGCCGGATCACCGCCTTGGGGACGCCCGCCAGGGCGGCCACGTGCAGGCCGTAACTCTGATTCGCCGGCCCTTCCTTGACCGCGTGCAGGAACACGATCCGATCACCGTGTTCCACCGCGTCGATATGGACGTTGGCAATGGTGGGGTACTGGTCCGGCAGGGCGGTCAGTTCGAAATAATGGGTGGCGAACAGACAGAAGGCCCGGTTGCGGGTGGCCAGGTGCTCGGCGCAGGCAAAGGCCAGGGACAGGCCGTCGAAGGTGCTGGTGCCTCGGCCGATCTCGTCCATCAGCACCAGGCTGTGCTCGGTGGCGTGATTGAGGATGTTGGCCGCCTCGGTCATCTCCACCATGAAGGTGGAACGGCCGGAGGCCAGGTCGTCACTGGCGCCGATGCGGGTGAAGATCCGGTCCACCGGACCGATCAGCGCCCGCCGCGCCGGCACGAAGCTGCCCACATGGGCCATCAGCACGATCAGGGCCGCCTGGCGCATGTAGGTGGACTTGCCCCCCATGTTGGGGCCGGTGATCACCAGCATGCGGCGTTTGGGGTCCAGCGTCAGGTCATTGGGGACGAAGGGTTCGTCCAGCACCCGCTCCACCACCGGATGGCGCCCGTCCTCGATGCGCACACCCGGCTGATCGGTCAGCTCCGGTGCGGTGAGATCCAGGCTGTCCGCCCGTTCCGCCAGATTGGCCAGGACATCCAGTTCCGCCAGGGCCTCGGCGCTGCGGCGCAGGTCGGGCAGGGGAGCGTGGAGTTGGGTCAGCAGGGCTTCATAAAGTTGCTTTTCCCGCGCCAGGGCGCGTTCCCTGGCGGAGAGGACCTTGTCTTCGAAGCGCTTGAGCTCCGGGGTGATGAAGCGCTCCGCCCCCTTGAGGGTCTGTCGCCGGGTGTAATCGTCCGGGGCCCGATCCGACTGGCCGCGGCTGATCTCGATGTAATAGCCATGCACCCGGTTGTAGGCCACCTTGAGATTATGGATGCCGGTGCGTTCCCGTTCCCGTTGCTCCAGGTCCAGCAGGAACTGATCGGCGTTTTCCGACAGGGCGCGTAGCTCGTCCAGTTCGGCATCGTAACCCTGGGCGATCACCCCGCCGTCGCGGATGAGGACCGGCGGCTGATCGATCACCGCCCGGCGCAGCAGATCCACCACCCGCGGGTGCTCGCCGATGCCCTCGGCCAGCTCCCGCAGTCTCACCGCTCGCAGCGGGTGCAGGGTCTGCTGCAGGGCGGGCAGTTCGGCCAGGGAGTCCCTCAGGGTGGTCAGGTCCCGGGGGCGGGCGGAGCCCAGGGCGATTCGGGTGAGGATCCGTTCCAGATCGCCGATGCCCCTTAACTGAGGCTGGATCTGCTCGAAGGCCCGGGTATCCAGCAGGGCGCTGATGGCACCGTGGCGTCCCTTGAGGATCCGGCGATCCCGCAGGGGCTGGTGCAGCCAGCGGGCCAGCAGGCGGCTGCCCATGGCGGTGGCGGCCTGATCCAGGACGTGGGCCAGGGTATTGTCGCGTCCGCCGGACAGGTTGGTGGTCAGTTCCAGGTTCCGGCGGGTGGCCGCGTCCAGGATGATACCGTCGTCCCGACGCTGTACGCTCAGGCCGTCGATATGGGGCAGGGCGGTCTTCTGGGTCTCCTGGGCATATTGCAGCAGGGCGCCGGCGGCGCCGATGGCCAGGGGCATGTGATCGCAGCCGAACCCGGCCAGGTCCCGGGTGCCGAACTGGCGAGTGAGCAGGGTGCGGGCGGCCTCGGTCTCGAAGTGCCAGGGGGCACGGCGTTTGACACCGCCCCGTTCCGGACCCGGCAGGCGCATGTCTTCGGGGATCAGGATCTCGGCGGGTTGTAGCCGTTCCAGTTCCCCCTGCAGGGGTTCCTCGCCCTTGAGTTCCTGGACCTGGAAGCGACCCGATGCCAGATCCAGGATGGCTAGCCCGGTCTGTTCACCCCGGGCCTTGAGGCAGACCAGCAGATTTTCCCGACGCTCCTCCAGCAGGGCCTCGTCGGTGACGGTGCCGGGCGTGACGATCCGCACCACCTTGCGCTCCACCGGCCCCTTGGCGGCCGCGGGGTCTCCCACCTGCTCGCAGATGGCCACCGACTCGCCCAGTCTCAGCAGGCGGGCCAGATAGGACTCCGCCGCGTGCACCGGGACGCCGGCCATGGGGATGGGCTCCCCGGCGGACTGGCCGCGGCGGGTGAGGGTGATGTCCAGCAGGCGGGCGGCCCGGGTGGCGTCCTGAAAGAACAGTTCGTAGAAGTCGCCCATGCGGTAGAACAGCAGGATATCCGGGTGATCGGCCTTGATCTTGAGGTACTGCTGCATCATCGGGGTGTGGGAGGACAGGTCGCTGGTGGTCATCAATCGTCTGTTGCATCCATTATTCAAGCGGCGAAGATTACCATGACCGGCTCATGGGAACCTCTCGGGCGGAAATCGTCTAAGCTTAACGAAAGCGTCAGGGAATTTTACAGACGGTGAGTCGTTCACCGCCGGACCGGGTTCCGGCATTTCCTTGCAATGCAGATAGGAGGTTCGTGTATGACAACATGGGTCATTGTTGCGGATGCGAGTCGGGCCAGAGTATTCAGCGCCGAAAAGTCTTTCAGTCCCCTGGTGGAGGTGGAAGATCTGACGCATCCTGAGGCCCGCTTGCATGAGCAGGACCTGCAGTCGGACCGCATGGGGAGGGCGTTCGACAGTGCCGGCGACGGACGCCACGCCATGGGCAAGGAGACACCGCCGAAAAAACACGAGGCACTGCGCTTTGCCCGCACCCTGTGCGACCGCTTGAACAACGCTCGGGCCACGGGGCAGTTCAGCAAGCTCTACATCATTGCCGCGCCGGCATTCCTGGGCGCGCTGAGAAACTGCATGGATGCGGTCACCCAGAAGTCCGTCGCCGGCGAGATCGACAAGAACCTCACCACCCATGATCCCATGGATATCCGCCGACAGCTGCCCCAGTTCCTCTGAGGTGGCCATGGGAAGGGATGGGGATTCAACCCGTCCCTTCCTCTTTCCCCTTCACCAGCGGTACAAACCGCACCGCCAGCACACGCCGCGTGTCCAGTTCGCCACCCTCCTGTTTCTCTCCCACCACCAGCATCTGTGCATCCCAGCCGGTATCCAGCGGAATCACCATGCGTCCTCCGACCGTAAGCTGGTCCACCAGGGTCTGTGGCATGCGCTCGGCGGCGGCGGTGACGATGATGCCGTTGAACGGTGCCGCCTCCGGCCAGCCGGCATGACCGTCTCCGGTGCGGGTGTGGACCCTGCTGCTGTAGCCCAGGGCATGGAGTCGTTCCCGTGCCGTGCGGGCCAGTTCGGGGATGACCTCAATGCTGTATACATCCACAGATAGCTCTGCCAGAATGGCCGTTTGATAGCCGCAGCCGGTTCCCACTTCAAGCACCCTCGCGCCAGGCCGAAGCGCCAGCAGGTCCGTCATCAGGGCCACGACGAAGGGCTGGGAAATGGTCTGCCGGTGGCCGATGGACAGTGCCGTGTTATCCCAGGCATGGGAACGGCCGCCGGCCGGCACGAACCGATCCCTGGGCACCCGTTCGATGGCCGCCAGGACCGCGGGATCGGGCGTGGAAAGGCCGGTGGTGCTGGCGGTGGCCGCATAATCGGCACGGATCTCCGCGAGCAGTTTTTGCGTCTCGGTTTGTCCTGAAGGGGAGGATGCCATGGCGATTTTCCCGTCGCTGGTGGATGGATTGAGGCTAGCCCAACTTCGCTGCTCGTGATAGCTGGGGGTTGACGAATCCTTCTGAAAAGGTCATATCCGACAGTCATGCAAGTCACGTGCTGATGACCGACCCATCGCGGGGGGAGTAGATGAGCCTGGATTTTGATGAAAAACGGGACTTCCAGCGTCTGCAACTGGACCATCCCATGAAGATAACGGAGCAGGCCACCGGCCGGGAGCATCAGGGACTGGGGCGGGATCTGAGCGCCATTGGTCTGTCCTTTCACCTCAATGTCACGCTGCCCGTGGGCACGCTGCTCACCGTCGCCATTGATCCCGCCGGACGCTCCGCCGTCCTGCCCTTCAGGGCGGAAGCGGAAGTGCATCGCGTGGAAGCAGAAGGCGGGGGTTACCTGGTGGCCGCCAGGATCCTGCGCATGCTGTGATGATGGTTCCATCCGACGCCGAACTGGAAGCGCTGGCTCGCCGACTGGGGGAGCAGTTGCGGAGTCATGGCGAGACACTGGTGCTGGCGGAATCCTGTACCGGTGGCTGGATTGCCAAGATCGTTACGGACCTGCCCGGTTCGTCGGCCTGGTTCGACCGGGGTTTCGTTACCTACAGCAACGGGGCGAAGATTCGCCAGTTGGGGGTGGATCCCGCTCTGATCGAGGCGTTCGGCGCGGTCAGCGAACAGACGGTGACGGCCATGGCCATCGGTGCACTGGACCACAGTGATGCCAGTCTGGCCATTGCCGTCAGCGGTATCGCCGGTCCTGGAGGGGGGGTGCCGGACAAGCCGGTGGGTACGATTTGGCTGGCCTGGGCACGGCCAGGGCGGGATGTGCAGGCCCGGCATCATTCCCTGGCAGGTGATCGCGAGGCCATCCGTCGTCAGGCGGTCGCCCTGGCCCTGACGGGTGCGATCCATTGTTTTTGATTGTGAATTGGCAAGAAAGCGGCCATGTATGGGATAATCCCGCGTTTACCACGGGGCGGAGCCCCCGCAGGCGAATTCATGGATGATCAAAAGGGGTTTTGAAGTGGACGAGAATCGCAAGAAGGCACTATCCGCGGCACTGGGTCAGATCGAGCGTCAGTTCGGTAAGGGCGCCGTCATGCGCATGGGGGATTCCACCGCCGTGCGCGACGTGGCGGTGATCTCCACCGGTTCCCTGGCGCTGGATATCGCGCTGGGCATCGGCGGCCTGCCCAAGGGGCGGGTGGTGGAAATCTTCGGCCCGGAGTCCTCGGGCAAGACGACCCTGACTCTGCAGGTGATCGCCGAGTGTCAGAAGCAGGGCGGCACCGCGGCCTTCGTGGATGCCGAGCACGCCCTGGACCCCACCTATGCCGAGAAGCTGGGCGTGGACGTGGATAACCTGCTGGTGTCCCAGCCGGATACCGGCGAGCAGGCCCTGGAGATCGCCGACATGCTGGTGCGTTCCGGCGCCGTGGACGTGGTGGTGGTGGACTCCGTGGCTGCCCTGACCCCCAAGGCTGAGATCGAAGGCGAGATGGGGGATGCTCATGTGGGTCTGCAGGCCCGACTCATGTCCCAGGCCCTGCGCAAACTCACGGCCAACATCAAGCGTTCCAACACCCTGGTGATCTTCATCAACCAGATCCGCATGAAGATCGGCGTCATGTTCGGCAACCCGGAAACCACCACCGGCGGCAACGCCCTCAAGTTCTATTCTTCCGTGCGACTGGACATCCGCCGTACCGGTGCCATCAAGAAGGGCGACGAGATGATCGGCAACGAGACTCGGGTCAAGGTGGTCAAGAACAAGATGGCCCCGCCGTTCAGGGAAGCCAATTTCGAGATCCTCTATGGCGAGGGCATCTCCCGCCTGGGCGAAGTGATCGACATGGGCGTCAAGGACGGCATCGTGGACAAGGCGGGCGCCTGGTACAGTTACAAGGGCGAGCGCATCGGGCAGGGCAAGGACAATGCTCGCAACTTCCTCAAGGAACGCCCGGAGATTGCCGCCGACATCGAGGCCCAGATCCGGGAAAAGTATCTGCCCAAGCGTGGTGGCGTGGTAGAGAGTGAGCCTGAAGTCCCGGCAGAAGACTGACGCCGAGTCGGCGGACGATGCGGCCGTTCGCCTGCTGGCCCGTCGGGAGCACTCGCGTGGTGAACTGCGGTCCAAACTGATGGAACGGGGCCTTGAGCAGGCCGCCGTCGAGGTCGCCCTGGACCGGCTGGAATCCCGGGGTCTGCTCAGCGACGTCCGTTTCACGGAAAGTTTCGTCAGGCATCGCGTCGGGCAGGGTCACGGCCCGACGCGTATCCGTGCGGACCTGCGGCAACGGGGTGTTGCCGACTCCCTGGTGCAGGCCGCCCTGGATGAGGCGGAGGCCGACTGGGAAGCCCTGGCCCACGATGTCCGGTTACGCCGTTTTGGCCCGGTGCTTCCCGCTGATTACCGGGAACGCAGCAAGCAGATGCGGTTTTTGCAATATCGAGGATTCCCCACGGACATCATACGCCGTGTCATGACCGACGAAGACAAGACATGAAAAGCGCCGACATACGAAGCAGTTTCCTCGAGTACTTCCGCTCCAAGGGACATGAAATCGTCTCCTCGAGTCCGCTGGTGCCCGGCAACGATCCCACCCTGTTGTTCACCAACGCGGGGATGGTCCAGTTCAAGGATGTGTTCCTGGGGCGCGAGCATCGCCCCTACGGTCGCGCCACCACCTCCCAGCGCTGCGTGCGGGCCGGTGGCAAGCACAACGACCTGGAAAACGTCGGTTACACCGCCCGTCATCATACCTTCTTCGAGATGTTGGGCAACTTCAGCTTCGGCGACTACTTCAAGCGTGACGCCATCCACTATGCCTGGGAATACCTCACCGTCGTCCTGAAGATGCCGGCCGAGCGCCTGTGGGTCACGGTCTACCAGACCGATGACGAGGCCTACGACATCTGGACCCGGGAGATCGGCATTCCCCTCAATCGCATCACCCGCATCGGCGACAAGCCCGGTGGTGGTTCCGATAATTTCTGGCAGATGGGGGACACCGGTCCCTGCGGTCCCTGCACTGAAATCTTCTATGATCACGGTCCCCATGTCTGGGGCGGTCCGCCCGGTTCCCCCGAGGAGGACGGCGACCGCTACATCGAGATCTGGAACCTGGTCTTCATGCAGTATGACCGGGACAAGGACGGCAACCTCAACCCTCTGCCCAAGCCCTCGGTGGACACCGGCATGGGGCTGGAACGCCTGGCGGCGGTGATGCAGGGCGTGCATTCCAACTATGAGATCGACCTGTTCCAGCACCTGCTGGCGGCGGTCGGGCGCCTGGTGGGGACCGACGATACCCATGCCCCGTCCTTCAAGGTTATCGCCGACCACATCCGCTCCTGCAGCTTCCTGATCACCGACGGCGTGATGCCCGCCAATGATGGCAGAGGCTATGTACTGCGCCGGATCATTCGCCGGGCCGCCCGTCACGGCCACAAACTGGGTCTGAGCGAACCCTTCTTCCACAAGCTGGTTGCCCCGCTGGTGGAGGTGATGGGGGATGCCTACCCGGAACTGGTGAAGGCTCAGGCCCAGGTGGAACAGGTCCTGTTGCTGGAGGAACAGCGTTTTCAGGAAACCCTGGAGCACGGCCTCAAGCATCTGGAGGAAGGCCTCGGCCGCATTGCCGACAAGACCATCCCCGGCGGACTGGTATTCAAGCTTTACGACACCTACGGCTTCCCGGTGGACCTGACCGGCGACATCGCCCGGGAAAAGGGTCTGGAACTGGACATGGCCGGGTTCGAGCACGAAATGGAACAGCAGCGCGACCGCGCCCGTGCCGCCAGCACCTTCAAGATGGCCGATGCCGGCGCCATGGCCGTGGGGGTGGCGGATTCGGACTTCGTCGGTTACGAGGCCGTGGCCGGCGACGCCCGGGTAGTGCGCCTGGCCGCCGGCCCTGATCGGCTGGGCTGTGAAACCCTCAATGAATCTGAAGAGGGCAGTGTGGTGCTGGACACCACGCCCTTCTATGCCGAGTCCGGTGGCCAGGTGGGCGATACCGGCGTGATCGAGGGTCCCGAGGGCGAGTTCCAGGTCACCGACACCGTCAAGCAGGGCGGGGTCTTCATTCACCACGGACTGATGTTGCGGGGATGTCTGAAGACGGGTGATCCGGTCCATACCCGGGTCAACGAGGACCGCCGTCAGGCCGTGGTCCTGAACCATTCCGCCACCCACCTGCTGCATGCCGCCCTGCGGGAAGTCCTCGGGGAGCATGTGCAGCAGAAGGGCTCCCTGGTGGCACCGGACCGGCTGCGGTTCGACTTCTCTCACTTCGAACCCGTGACCCAGGATCAGATCGAGCGTCTGGAGGCCATGGTCAACCGCGCCATTCGAGCCAACGTGGCGGCGGAAGCGCGCATCATGCCCATCAAGGAGGCCCTGGCCGCCGGTGCCATGGCCCTGTTCGGCGAAAAATATGGCGACGAGGTGCGGGTGCTTTCCCTGGGCGGTTTCTCCACCGAACTGTGTGGCGGCCTCCATGTGCAGCGCACCGGCGACATCGGAGTATTCAAGATCATCTCCGAAGGGGGGGTGGCCTCGGGTGTCCGTCGGATCGAGGCGGTGACCGGGGAAAATGCGCTCCAGTATGTCGGCGAAACCGAGCAGCAGCTCTCCCGTGCGGCGGAATTGCTGCGGGCCAGTCGCGGCGACCTGGCGGACAAGGTACATCAGATGCTGGACCGGGCCCGGGCCCTGGAAAAGGAGCTGGAGGCCATCAAGGCCAGACTGGCCTCCCAGGCCGGTTCCAGCCTGTCCGATCAGGCCGTGGAGATCAACGGCGTCAAGGTCCTGGCCGCGCGTCTGGACGGTGCGGATCCCAAGTCCCTGCGGGATACCGTGGATCAGCTCAAGAACAAGCTGGGCGAGGCGGTGATCGTGCTTGCCACCGTGCAGGACGACAAGGTCAGCCTGGTGGCGGGAGTCACCAAGGGGCATGTCGGCAGTATCAAGGCCGGCGAGCTGGTGAATCAGGTGGCTCAGCAGGTGGGCGGTCGCGGCGGCGGTCGTCCGGACATGGCCATGGCCGGGGGTACCCGACCCGAAGGGCTGGATCAAGCCCTCGCCTCGGTCACGGAATGGGTCCAGGCCCGTCTTTGAATGCATGGGTGGTACCCGGTGTTCGATGAACGGTTCTTCCACATGGCAAGGCAGTATTGTCTAATGACAAGCCTATATCCAAGTAAAAGAATATGTCTTTAATCGTCCAAAAATACGGCGGTACCTCGGTCGGCAGCGTTGAGCGCATTCAGAACGTGGCCGATAAGGTCATGGCGGCGCGTCGGCAGGGGCATGAAGTGGTGGTGGTGGTCTCCGCCATGAGTGGCGAGACCGACCGGCTGCTGGGACTGGCCAGAAGCATTCGCTCCAACATTGATGGTCGCGAGCTGGATGTTCTGCTCTCCACCGGCGAGCAGGTCACCATCGCCCTGCTGGCCATGGCCCTGGAAGCCAAGGGATGCCCGGCCCGTTCCTATACCGGCGCCCAAGTCCAGATCCTCACCGACAGCGCCCATAACAAGGCCCGTATCCGTGACATCGACGGTGCCCGTGTTCGACGCGATCTGGCCGACGGCAAGGTGGTGGTGGTGGCCGGATTCCAGGGAGTGGATGAACTGGGCAACATCACCACCCTGGGGCGTGGCGGTTCCGACACCACTGCGGTGGCGCTGGCCGCGGCCCTCAAGGCCGATGAATGCCAGATCTTCACCGATGTGGACGGGGTCTATACCACTGATCCCCGCGTCGTTCCCAAGGCCCGGCGGCTGAGCCGCATCACCTTCGAGGAGATGCTGGAAATGGCCAGCCTGGGGTCCAAGGTTCTGCAGATACGCGCCGTCGAATTCGCCGGCAAATACAATGTACCGTTGCGTGTTCTATCCTCCTTTCAGGAAGGGGAAGGCACGCTCATTACTTTTGAGGAAGAGAGCATGGAGCAGGCGCTCATTTCCGGGATCGCCTTTAACCAGAACGAAGCCCAGTTGACCGTTGCCGGTGTGCCCGATCAGCCCGGTGTGGCCTATCGACTGCTGGGTGCCGTGGCGGATGCCAACATCGAAGTGGACATGATCGTCCAGAACGTGGGAGCCGACGGCACCACAGACTTTACTTTTACCGTCCACCGCAATGATTTTGAAAAGGCTCTCGGGATCGTCCGTTCCCGTGCCGAGGCCTTGGGTGCCCGTCAGGTGACCGGCGATGACAAGATCGTCAAGATCTCCATTGTCGGCGTTGGCATGCGGTCTCATGCCGGCATCGCCAGCAAGATGTTCGAAGCCCTGGCGGCCGAGGGGATCAACATTCGCATGATCTCCACCTCCGAGATCAAGATTTCCGTGGTGGTGGATGAAAAGTATCTGGAACTGGGTGTGCGTGCCCTGCATGATGCCTTCGAGTTGGAGCATGCCCAGTCCGGCAAGTGATCAGGCGCCCGCAAGAGAGTGCGGGTGCCCTGATGGGCGGGCCTGGATCGGGTTCGCCCTTGCAGGCAAGAATCGGCATCAAGCCGGTCAAATACCGGGCCGCAGAGTCCGGACTATAAAACACAAGGTGATTGAATCCAGTCTGGAGAAAGGAATATGCTTATTTTGACTCGAAGGGTAGGTGAAACCCTCATGATCGGTGACGAAGTCACGGTCACGGTTTTGGGCGTGAAGGGCAACCAGGTACGTGTAGGTATCAATGCGCCCAAGGATGTTGCCGTGCATCGTGAAGAGATTTACGAGCGCATCCAGCGCGAGCAGGAAACCGAGGGTAACGCCTGATTTTTATCTTCAGGTACTTTACGTAAGCTCATCATTTGGGTAACATATTGGCTTGCCGTCGATGTTATGGATGCATGACGGCAAGCTAAGCTGGATCTGCAAATCAAGCAATGTTCCGGAGAGATGGCCGAGTGGTCGAAGGCGCTCCCCTGCTAAGGGAGTATGGGTCAAAAGCCCATCGAGGGTTCGAATCCCTCTCTCTCCGCCATATGATATGAAAAAGCCCCTGATTTCAGGGGCTTTTTGCATTCCAGGCATCCGATAGCCCACACTTTGACCCACACTTGCGCATTGGCTTTTACGGGAACCAACTGGGCGAGCTGCTGGCAGTCCCTCACCCTCCACGGGGCAGTTCCACGATAGGAGCGGTATTTCATCCGGAATGGATCTAAAAGTGCCTCCTGATGACCCTCGTCCAGGCCTCTGACCCTGGGGTATCCCC
>NZ_AGBG01000033.1:0-24552 GCF_000225005.1 Ectothiorhodospira sp. PHS-1
GTCCATCCCTGCTGAGCGCAGTAAAGTTCCAGCACCTGTTTCTGCCGCTCCAGATCCTCCTTCTGATCATGGCTGGATACGCGAGCATAGGCCACGGTGCGCCGCCCTGTGTCTTCCTCGGCCCGGAACATCTCGGGCCGGAGTTTCGCCAGATCGTAACGGCGATGGCCGCCCGCTGTGTGCTCAGGCACCAACCTGCCCGATGCTTCCCAGCGGCGCAGGGTCGTAATGGATACGCCCAGCGCCTTGGCGGCCTCACCGATACTTGCCAATCTTTTCATGCTGGAGAGTATCGATAAGTTATAAATAGATTTCAAGTGAACTGCTCAAGCCCCGCCCTCTCCCAATGCCTCAATGGCGTTTTTCAACAGATTGGTCAGGATCTGGCGCAGGTGATCGGCGTGACCGAGGGTACCCGCCTCACCCGCGGCCAGACTCAGGGACAGCCGTATCCCGCGGGTCTGACATAGGGAATTCCTGAAAATCTCGGCCACCTGTTGCACCAGTGGATCCAGAGGCAAGTCCTCGGCCCTGCCCGGCGCCGGCACATCCTTCATTCGCAGCAGGATCCGTCCCACCCGGTCGATCTCCTCACGGATCAGATCCAGATCCTGCTGCAACTCATGGGTCTCTCCCAGCTTGATGCGCAGCATGGCCAGATAGTTCTGGATGATGGTCAGGGGATTGCCCGCTTCATGGATGATTTCATGGACATGCTTCTGCAGATCGGATCCATCAACCCCGGGAGGTTGCAGATCATCGGCCAGTAACCGGGCGATTTCCCCTGCCAGGGCCAACACAAAACCGCGGCGCCCTTCCAGGCGGGCCGACTGGGCGCCGGGGACACCCAGCACCAGCACGCCGACCACGTTACGATCCCCGCCGACAAGGGGCTCAGTCCCCATTGCTCCATCAGACCGGCCGCCAGCTCGCAATGACTACCGCCGTAGGTGGCCTGTTCCCGGCGGATCAGGTCCTGATCGTTCTCTGCCGCTTCCAGAAGTGCGGGATAACGGGCCTCATCCAGAGTCAACCGGTCCAGACGTCCCAGATTGACCAACAGGCCGCACAGATAGGCCTCTTCCGGACGGGGGTAACGGGTCAGGGCGGCCAGGGCCTGGGCCAGGGCGGCGGTGACCAGGGTGCCACGCCAGGATTCCTTCAGGAAACGACGGTGACGACGGCCAAATTCATCGAACACCTGCTTCATTGCCGCCGTCATGACCACGTTCTTCACCGTGCGCTGTCCCAGGATCATGACAGCGCGATCCAGGGAATGGCAGCCTCCGGCCCTGGCATAGTGGGCGGAATTGGCGACCGCCACCAGGCGTGCGGTCATGGCCGGGTCCTGCAGGATGATCTCGCCCAAACTGCGCAGATCGGCCTGCTCGTCCTGAATCGCATCCAGAATGTTCAGCAGAACCTGCGGCAGGCTCGGCATCGTCTCCATCAGCAAATTTTCCTGGGCCATGACTATCCAATGGCCCGAAGGGTCGTTACGCGCATACCGCTGGTTTCTCCCCCTGATGACGAAACATTCCCCGGCCTGACCCGCAGCCGGTGAATGGCAATGCTGGAATCGTTGATCAGCAATATAGTGCGGATTCCGGGATATTGCATAGTGATGCCCGCATTGCATATCTTGGGTCTTTTACGGCTCGGCCGTCACTTTGTCCCTCACCCGCCCTGGAGGTCCTTCCATGACCAGCCCTAACCCATCCACATCCCGAGGCAACGCCACCCTGACACTGGATGGGCAGACCATCAGCCTCCCCGTGGTGGAAGGCAGCGAGGGCGAGCGCGCCATCGACATCTCCAACCTGCGCGGCCAGACCAACCACATCACCCTGGACCCCGGCTACGGCAATACCGGCAGCTGTGAGAGCGGCATCACCTTCATCGACGGCGATAAGGGCATCCTGCGCTACCGCGGCATCCCCATCGAGGAGTTTGCCGACAGTCCCTCCTTCATCGAAGTGGCCATGCTGCTGATCAACGGCACCCTGCCCACGGCCGAGGAATACGCCTCCTTCTCGGCGGATCTGACCCGCTTCGCCAACATCGACGAGGGCATGAAATATCACTTCCAGGGTTTCCCCCGGGCCGCGCCACCCATGGCCATCCTGTCCGCCATGATCAACGCCCTCTCCTGCTTCTATCCGGAACTGCACGAACTCGAAGACGAGCAGCAGTTCCGCCAGGCCTCGGCCCGCCTCATCAGCAAGGTGCGCACCATCGCCGCCTACGCCTACCGGCATTCCAAGGGCCTGCCCTACATGTATCCCCATCCGGCGATGCGGTACGTGCCCAATTTCCTGCACATGATGTTCTCCCAGCCCTACGAGCAGTACGTCTGTCCGGAAATCGTCAGCAAGGCCCTGAACCTGATCCTGATCCTGCACGCGGACCATGAGCAGAACTGCTCCACCTCCACCGTGCGCATGGTGGGCTCCAGCGGCGCCAATCTGTTCGCCTCCTGTGCCGCCGGGGTCTGTGCCCTGTGGGGACCGCTGCACGGCGGCGCCAATGTGGAAGTGCTCAACATGCTGGAGCAGATCCACCAGGGCAACATCACGCCGGAGGAATACGTCAAGCTGGCCAAGGACAAGGACAGCAAGGTGCGGCTGATGGGCTTTGGTCACCGGGTCTACAAGAACTTCGATCCCCGCGCCCAGATGCTGCAGAAGATCGCCCAGGAACTGGTGCCGGTACTCAACCGCAACGATCCCCTGCTGGACATTGCCCGTCGGCTGGAGGAGATCGCCCTGTCGGACCCCTACTTCGTGGATCGCAAGCTTTACCCCAATGTGGACTTCTACAGCGGCATCATCCTGCGGGCCATGGGCATACCCACCAACATGTTCACGGTGATCTTCGCCATCGGACGGCTACCCGGCTGGATCGCCCACTGGTGGGAACAGCACCAGGCGCCGGGTAGCCGGATTGCGCGGCCACGGCAGATCTACACGGGGACCACAAACGCCCATTACCTGCCCATGGAAGAGCGCAACAAAGCGGACTAGACAGAAACCATTCATCGATTCTGTGCTATAGGAACATCACCCTCAGTGGCTGAGGCTGATGGAGCGCCGACCGATGAGCGAGCACGAGCAGACAGACACTGTCCACCGCTGGCGGTTTTTTCGCTCTGGAGGATTCGATCAGGTCAGACTGGAAACAGCCGACGATCTGCGCCACCTTCCGGAGCTGGATCAGAAACTGTGGTCGGTGCTGGCCTGCCCCACCACCGGCCTGGAGTTCGATCACCGCACGCTGGCTCTGCTGGACACGGATGAAGATGGACAGATCCGCACGCCGGAGATCATCGCGGCGACACGCTGGGTCTGTCGTGTCCTCAAGGACCCCGGGTTGCTGTTTCAGCCCGGGGACAGCCTTCCCCTCGATCAGATTGATGACTCCCGTCCCGAAGGAGCGGCCTTGCTGGCCAGTGCCCGCCGCATGCTCGCCTACCTGGACAAGCCCGCGGCCAAACACATCACCATGGAAGACGTGGGTAACACCGCGGAGCTGTTTGCGCCGGATCATTTCAATGGGGACGGCATCGTTCCGGCCGCCCTGGCCGCCACGCCCGAGCTGAAAACCGCCATCGACACCATCCTGGGCTGCCAGGGTAGCGAGCCGGATCGCAGCGGTGAGCCCGGCATCACGGAAGACCACATCAAGGATTTCTTCGAACAGGCCCGCAAGCACGTTCAATGGCTGGATCAGGCCGCCGCAAGCCCCGACGACATCCTACCGCTGGGAGATGCCACGGCCGCCGCCGCCCAACTTTTCAGCCGGCTTCGGGACAAGCTGGAAGACTTCTTCACACGCTGCCTGCTCGCGGCCTTCGATCCCCAGGCAACCCCCGCTCTGAACCCTTCCGAAGCCATGTATGGCGCACTGGCAGCCAGGGAGGTCAGTCCAACCACCGAGGATGTGGCCGCCCTGCCACTGGCCAGGATCAGCCCGAACGCCCGGCTCCCCCTGTCCCAGGGCATCAACCCCGCCTGGGCCGACGACATGGCCCGCTTCAGGGACGAGATCGTCACCCCCATCCTGGGACCCCGGGATGCCCTTGATCACACCGAATGGAAGGATCTGGCGGAACGCTTTGCCGCCTACCGGGCCTGGGAAGCGGAGCGGCCCGCCGGCACGGTGAAAGACCTGGACCCGGCCCTGCTGCGTGACCTGGCCCGGGGAGATACGGAAAAACACCTTCTGGAACTGGTGGAACAGGACCGGCAACCGGACGCCGCGGCCGCCGGCATCGAGGCCGTGGAACGGCTGGTACGCTATCGCAGGGATCTGGTGACACTCCTGAACAACTACGTCTGCCTGACCGACTTTTACAGTCGTCGCCGGAAAGCCATCTTTCAGGCCGGGACCCTGTATATGGATCAGCGCAGCTGTGAGCTATGCCTGCGGGTCCCCGATCTGGCCTGACATGCGGCCGTCGCTCCCTTCTCCGGCACCTACCTGGTCTACTGCCATTGCTCCCGAAAGGATGAGCCCCCGATAACCATCGTCGCCGCCCTTACCGGAGGCGACATCGACGAGCTGATCGCACCCGGCCGCAACGGCATTTTCTATGATCGGGCCGGGCGTGACTGGCACGCCACCATCGTCAGGACCGTGGAGCACCCCGTCAGCATCCGCCAAGCCTTCTGGTCTCCCTACCGACGGATCGCCCGCCTCATCGGAGAACAGCTCCGCAAGATCGCCGCCTCCAGGGACAAGGCGGTGGAAGACGGCACCACCGCCGGCATCACCGAGGCCACGGCTCGCGCGGAGGCACCGAAGTCCATGCCGGCGCCGTTCGACATTGCCAAGTTTGCGGGGATCTTTGCCGCGATCGGCCTGGCACTCGGTGCCCTGGGCACGGCCATGGCGGCCCTGATATCCGGCCTCATCAGCCTGCCGCCCTGGAAGATACCGGTGGTGATCGCCGGTGTGATCCTGCTCATTTCAGGCCCGTCCATGATCCTGGCCTGGCTCAAGCTACGGCAACGCAACCTGGGTCCCCTGCTGGACGCCAACGGCTGGGCAGTCAACACACGGGCCAAAATCAATCTGCCATTCGGCGCCTCCCTGACCGGCGTGGCCGCGTTGCCGAAGGGAGCACACCGTAGCCTGGATGACCCTTATGCGGAGAAAAAGCTGCCCTGGAAGACCTTGTTGCTGCTGCTGGTCCTGGTGGTGACCACAGTATTCCTATGGCGTGAGGGACTCATACGGCAAGGAGTGGATCGCCTGCTTAAGCCCGGGGTTCAGAGCGAGCAAAGCGATGAGGCCGCGGGTGCCGCTCTGGAGTCACCGGAACCGCCAACCACAGCACCGGAATAACACCGTGTCGGGCATACGCCCTAGGGCTGGACCTCGGCAGCCCAGGGGAGACCAAGGGAAGCCAGTTTCCACGAAAAATTCCCCTGTCGATGCAGGATCAGTTCCACCTGCCGGACCGGGTCACGCTCGCTTTCGATGGTGACCACAAACCGCTCCAGACCCGCATACCCCATGCGAATTCGGGTCTCGCCCTGGGAAGTGAAGCCCATGCCGCGACCATCCGGCTCTGGGATGTATCCCTCCATGATGGTGGCTATCCCAGCCGGGGAAACCACGGCATCCACCAATGGCTTGAGCAGCGCACCCGCCACGGCCACACCGAGACCACCAAACGGATTGTCCCGGCGAAAATCCGCCAGTTCCTGGGCCAGGACCTCATTGAGGCTCTGACGCACGTCTTCCCTCAGGGCCGGAAAGTCCACATGGCGGGCCAGCCTGTCCGCATCCCGGGCTTCCACTGCCGCCTGCATCTGGGAAGCCGTGTAGTAAGGCGCATAGTAATACCAGCCGCCCAGTGCAAGCAGACCGACAATGACCAGGGGTTTGACAAGCATTTTCATAGAAGGATGACCATAAAAACTGAACTGAAATGGCCACGAATCCCTGGCCAAGGCCCGCCATCGACGGGCAGGAGCGAAAAAATAGCCGATATCCTAGCGGAATCGGCGGCTTCAGGCATGCCATTCCCCGGCAGGCCGCAAACATTGCTCTCTCGAAGCCATGAGACGCCGGGGCTTGAACAGTTGCATCCACCCGGGGCTGGATGAATCAACGGTCCAGGGCGGAAGATAGCGCCAGTGATACCACCATCAGCTGGGCACCCAACCACTGCTGGCGCAGCTTCCTGCGCACATCACGCAACAGCCGGTAGGCACTCGCTGAAAGGCTCATGCGGGTAGCGCCAGCCGCAGGTGCACATCGTGAATCAGGCGCAGATGGTTGAAGGGGCTGGCCTCGGTCTCCACCCGGTGCAGCCGGAAGGCACGCTGCTCGCTTCGCGGCAGCGCCTGATACTCGGCAATCACCTGGAAGAGCCAGAGTTCCTCGTCCCAGTCCAGATCGCTCCCCTGCAGATACTCCAGGGCGCTCACCCCCTCGCCGTCCTGATCCACCACCGCCAGATAGAATCCCTCCACATCTTCCTTGAGGGCCTGCCGGCGAGCGGCCACCCGGGTGTCCTCCGGCCACTCGGCGACACCGGCGGCGGTGACCGGTTCCGGGCGCGACACCGACCGTGGCAGGCAGTGCAGCAGTTCGGTGATCAGGCGTGCGTCGGCATCGTGATCCAGGGCAACCGCCCCGGCGGGCCTGATGGGTGCCGCCCGGTTGATCAGTTCGGGCACCTCGCTGCGTCGAGCGTAGTTTCCAGGCACGAAGCCTGGGTGCTCGCGCAGGAAACCCACCATGCCGGCCACCAGCCGACTGCGCGACTGCTGCTGACGGAAACGCGCCATCAGTTCGATCAGCCGCCGCTGCACCTCCCGCAGGCTGGTGTAATGGTGGGTAAGTTGCTGCTGCAGGCCGCTGACCAGCAGTTTGCGCAGGGCACCGTCGCTGCCCACCAGTTCGATCAGTTCGTCGAACCTGATCAGCTCCAGGCCGTCCAGCAGGCGCACGATCTGTTTCTGGGCGCGCTCGTTCTCGCGGATCTTGTCGCCCAGGCGACTGACGAAACCGAAGTCACTGTTGAGGCGCCGCCACAGGCTGTCGATGGCGTCGGCGAAACGACCGTTCAGGTCATCCACCTCCTGGCGCAGGCGCAGCAGCTGCTGTTCCTGGCGCCAATATTCGCCGGCGTCGCGGGCCTCGCGGTAGCTCTGCACCAGACTGCGCATCAGCTCCAGGGTCTCGGCCACATCGGCATTGACGTGACGGCGGGCCTCGTCGGCCAGCATCTCGGCGATCAGCTCACGCACCTTGGGGGCCAGCTTCACCCCGCCCTGTTCGTCGGGGCGCCACAGGATCCGCGCACCCAGCAGACGGTTCAGGGCCTGGGTGCTCAGACCTTCCAGCGGTACCTCGTCGCGGGCATAGCCCGCCATCAGCGTCTCGGCGTGCCTGCCCAGCAGCCCCAGGCGGTCAATACCCAGGCTGATCAGCCGACTCTCCAGGGCATGAGGATCACCGCTGCTCATCAGTTTGCGCGAGAAACCCCGTCCTGAAGGCGGGGGTAGTTGACAGCAGACTCTGCTGACTGGACGAGGCCTGATCATTGATGGGCAGATTCTCCT
Source organism: Ectothiorhodospira sp. PHS-1 (assembly GCF_000225005.1). NCBI lineage: Bacteria > Pseudomonadati > Pseudomonadota > Gammaproteobacteria > Chromatiales > Ectothiorhodospiraceae > Ectothiorhodospira > Ectothiorhodospira sp. PHS-1. The sequence goes on from NZ_AGBG01000033.1 coordinate 7,578, forward strand.
CATCGCGGATGAAGCGCACCAGGTCGATCAGGTAGTCGATCTTGCCGGTCACCACGTAGTACTGGCGATCGGCGTGGGGCTACAACAGGTAACCATGCTCCTTGAGCCGCTTGAAGACCTGCTTGAGCTGGGCATCCAGCTGGTCACTCTGGGAGCCGAAAAAGGGATCGGAGGCCAGCCGATCCAGGCGATCCCGCAGGCCCTGGTGATCCTCGCAGCGGGAGCTGAAGTCGGCGGGCTTGAGTACGTCCCCGGGGGCCGCCAGACCGTCGCGACCCAATGTCTCCTGCACCAGCTGCAGCCACTCCAGCATCGGCAGCAGGCTGCCCACCGTGTCGCTGAGTTGCCGGGAAAGCTGCTCACGGGCGGCCTCATCGATCCGCAGCCAGGCCAGGAAATACACATTCCCATCGGTGTTGGTGGCCAAACGACGATTGAGCGGACGCAGGTAGGCGTCGATCTGCTCACGGACCGTCTCATCCTGCAGGTGGCGGAAGGCGGTTTCATCGCTCACCGCGCAGAGGAATTCGCCGGCCAGCAGACGCTCCAGCAGCGGGCCCTGTTCGATCATGGGGACACCTCCTCGGCGCGCGCCTGCAGACGCTGGGCCAGGCGGCTCAGACGCGGTTCGATGCGTTTGAGACGGCGTTTGCCGGGATCCGACTCATCGCGGTCAATCAGGTAGCGGTTGTGGAACAGCAGCAGCACGTCCGACTCCGGGTTGGGGAAGGCACCGACGATATGGATATCGTTGTTGTCGCAGGCGTCGAAGATCTTCTCCACGTTGTGATAGGCCAGGGTGCCGATCTCGTCGATGGGCCAGTGAACGGCCACCTGAGCCTGACCGCGCAACAGGCGGGTGAAGGCCAGCAGGAACTTGCACAGGATCAGGTAAGCCATGCCGTGACTGGAGGACTCCAGCAACTGGCGGTCACTCTTGATCACCAGGTCCGTGCCGCCTTCACTCAGGTGCAGTTCCAGGCGCAGCAGGCTCTCGAAGCTGTACTGCTGATCACTGCGCAGCAACTCCACCACGTCGGCCAGGGCATCCAGATAGTCGTCTCCGGGCAGCGGCTGGCCCGAATCACGCCACTCCCGGTAGCGATGGGTGAAGCGCTTGAGCGGCTCCCAGAACCCCAGCTCGTCGATGGTGGACTGGATCTTCACCTCGGCGCGACCAATGCCCTCCAGCTTGAGGTCATCGGCCACCTCGTCGGAGAGGCGTCGGCTCTGAGCGTTGATGCGTCGGTTGAGGTCGCGGAACACGGTGAAGAACTTGTCCAGGTCGTCGCCCATGTTGCGCCCTCCCTGCTGAAGCTGCTCCTGTCGGCTCTCAAGCAGCTGGAGCATGCCCGCCAGCACACCGAGCATGCGCCGTGGGCCGGTGTCGTCGAGGCGGGCGCGTTCCGCGGCCAGGGTCTCGTGAAAATCCGCACTGGCACCCTTGATCAGGTCGGACTCCATGTTCTGACAGCCCTGACGCAGCGCGTCCAGGGTGCGGGCGTGATCCGCCAGCGCCTGACGGACACGTTCGATGCGCTCTGAAACATCCCCCGGAGCCTCGCCCTGGGAGGCCGGCGCCGGCTCCAGGCGCAAGGCGTCAAGCCGGGTGAGCAGTGGTGCAAGGGTCTCGACCCGTTGCCGTTCAGCACCACGCCGCTTCTCAAGATCGGCAACCGCTGCCCCATGTGCCTTTCGGGCCGTCTCGAACTGCTGCTTGAGCTGTTCCCGTTCGCGCACGGCACTCTGGTGCTCGCGGCCCAACTCGGTCTGCCGGGTCAGCAGATGCGGCTTGCGCTCGCCCCACTCCACCCGCACGAAGCGCGAGTAGGCTTCGAGTTCCTCACGACGGCCCTCGGTCTGACGAATGCGTTGCGCCAGCGCCTTTGAGCGTGAGCGGGTCTCGTTGAGACTGGCGGTGTCCACGCCCTGCTCGGCCAGTTCATGCTCGAAGGCGGCCTCGAGTTCCTCGCGCTGACGACGGTTTTCGTTCTTGAACTCGGCCAACTGGCGCCGGTGCTGGGCGATCTGCTCATCGAAACCGGCGAAACGCCCGCGGAATTCCTCGTTGAGTGCCTGGCGCTGGGCGTGATGGCTTTCGGCCAGCGCCTGCAGGGCCTGTTCCCGCTCCTCATTCAGTGCCTGCTGCAGGCTCTCCTGTTCCTTGAGGGCCTCGCGGCAGGCGGCCCGCCGGGCCCGGCGGGCCGCCTCGTGGCGCTGGTGGCACTGGTTGCGCGCCTGCAGGGCATAGTTCACGTCTTCAGCGGCGCGGCGGTGGGCGGCGCGGGCACGATCGAGCCGTGCGGAGGCCTCCTGTACCTTGTCATGGCGGGCCTTGAGGGCTTTCTCGGCAGAGTCTTCGGCCTTACCCGCCTGATCCAGCGCCTGCCGGGCAGTCTCGATCTCGGCCAGCAAGGTGGCCTCATCCCAGGCGTGATCAGGCAGGGGGATGGCAGCGAGATCCACCACCAAGCCATAAAGATCGTCGCTGGCAGCGTCGTTGAACTGCGGGGCCAGGTCGCGACGATCAAGCAGTTCCGGGGCGATCACCTTGCCAAGGCTCTGCTCCCAACCCGGGCGTTGGTGGCGCAGAAAATGGCGCAGACTACCCTGGGCGGGATCACGCTGGATCAGCAACCCATCAAGGCGCCGTTCGGCCCGGGAGCGCTGCTGACGGGCAAGCTCCAGATCCTGCTCGGCATGATCCCGTTCACGCTTGCACGCTTCGAGTTCGCCGCGAATCGCCTCCACCGCGGCGGCCGCCGCTCCCTGTTCGCTCTGGGCCTGGTCGACCCGGGCCTGGACCTGCTGGGCCTCGTGGACCTCCTCGGTCGTCTGGCCGTCATGGGACAGTTGGGCCTTGAGCTCGGCAAGCCGGTTGGCCCCCTCATCCAGGCGGCTGCGGTAACCATCATCCACTGCCCTTCGGCGTTCCCGATGGTCGGCCTCCAGGCGTTGTTCCTGTTCACTCCGGGCCTCGCGACAGGCTTCCTTCTCCTTGTCGAGGGCGTCGATGCGGGCCTGAGCCTCATCGCCGCGGCGTTCGAGCAGATCGCCAAGCTCCACCAGCCGGGCATTCAGGCGTGCCCTGCTCTCCTGCGCCGCCTGCTGCATCAACTCCAGATGATCACGTAGTTGCTGCAACGCTTCACGCCAATGGGGCAGCGCTTCAAGGTCGCGCTCAAGCCCGGGCATATCGGCTGCCTTGAAGGCCTCAAACTGGCGCTGCAGATCGTCGAGCACGCGTCGAGTCTGATCCAGTTCGCTGTCCAGTTCGCTGATGCGGTCGTTGAGGGCGCCGCGGGCCTCCTCATGGGCCTCTTCGCGGGCCTGGAACTCACGCCGAAGCGCATTGAGCTGAGCCTCAAGATCAGCGCCTGCGCGCTCGGCACCCTGGAGGTCTGCCTTGAGCCTGGGCTGTAGCCGAGACAGTGCAGCCTCCAGATCGGCCATCTCGCGGTCGAGGCGCTACAGGTCTTCCAGGGCCCGCTGCAGGGGGGCCAGACGCATGGACTGGCGCATGCGGGCGATCCATTCCCGGGCCTTGGTATTGCGGATACGGGTCACCGGCAGCTCGACGCCGTCCTCCTCGAAGATGGCCGCCAGCATGGTCTTGAGGGTGTCCATCTTGCCCTCCTTGGCGTGCACCGCCGAGACCAGCTTCTCCATGTGGCGGATGCGATGCCCGGTACCCACCAGGCTGAAGCGGGCCGCCATCTGGCGCAGGCGCAGCGCCTCGCGGCTGTTGCCATATTGCTGGGTGAAATCGTTCTGGATCACCGCGCGGTATTCGGAACTCGCACCGAGTTTCTGCGACACCTCGATGCCCTGGCGGCGCAGGCCGGTGGCCCACTGGACGTAATCCAGCGCGGTCACACCCCCCTCGCTCACGACCAGATAATCCTCGGGGCGATAGGGAGCACCGACGAAGCGATATTCCACCCCACCCTCGCTCTTGCGGGTGAGGACCGCCTGACAGACATCACCCGCCTCGCGGCGGTACTCATAGACCAGGTAGCTATTGCGGTGCGGCAGGTAGAAAAGGTCGAACTTGAGCCGCGTCCGGGGCACCACCTTGTTGGGCAACTCGCCGTAGAACACCGGCACCAGCCGCTGCAGGGTCGTCTTGCCCGAGGCATTGGTGCCGCAGATATTGGTGTGACCATCCACATCCAGCTCGACCACCCCTTCGAGATGGCCATGAATCATCACGATGCGTAGCAGGTGCGCCATGTTGCGTCCTTGATCCTGTTGATTGCTCCGGAAAATGGAATCGATCCAAAAAGGATCCAGGGGCGACCGGCCCGATTCGACGACAAATCTGCGTGTCCCGCCATCTGGAGCGGGATCTGATATCGTCCTTGATACGCGCCTCGAAGCTCTCAAGCTGCCGTGTGTCGATACCAGCAATATGATCCAGCGACACGGTGAAAACCACACCCTTTGAATGTCTGGCCAGTTCGAGTTCCGCCGTCAATGCCTTCATCACCCGCAGCGACAGCTTCTTTTCCAGCACGCAGATCAGCACGCTCTGAGAGCCCTCATAGGTGAGCCCGAAAAAGGTCTTCTTTTCCTTGGCGCCGATCCCGCGGGCATCCAGCATCGTCACTCCGCCGGCTCCCGCCTTCTTGGCGATGTCGATGGCCTTTTCCTCAAGGTCATCCGCAATGATCGCGACAAGTACCGCAAATTTCATGATTCAGCCTCTCTCCACCGATTGGCGAGTTCAACCGTGATGGCGTAGAGCATCACGGAGATGATGGGGAAGATGGAGGCGAACGCGATCAGGCCAAAACCGTCGATCATCACATTGCGCCCCTCGATGTGCGTGGCCAGGCCGATACCCAGCGCCGTCACCAGCGGCACGGTCACTTCGGAAGTGGTCACGCCGCCCAGATCGTAAGCCAGGGCCACGATGTATTTCGGGGACAGGAAGGTCAGCAGGATCACCACGGCATAACCGGCCATGATGTAATAGTGGATCGAATCGCCGGCAATGATGCGGTGCACTCCGATGGTAATCCCGACTGCGACACCCACCGCGACCAGGATGCGGATCACGTTGCCGTTGAGTTGGCCCTTCGCCGCCTCCTCCGCCTTCTGACCGATGGCAATCAGGGCGGGTTCGGCCATGGTCGTGGCGAAGCCGATGGCAAAGGCGAACAGGTATACGAAGAGCCAGCGATCCAGTCCGATCAACTGCTCGGCCATAGTCTGGCCGATGGGAAACAGCCCCATCTTCAGGCCCACCACGAAAGCGTAGAGGCCGACGATCACCAGCAGGAAACCTCCCATCACCTTGTGCAGATGGGCGATATGCTTGCGGATCACCAGATACTGGAAGATCAGGACGACCGCGATGATCGGCAGCACGTCGCGGAACATGATCATCAGGTCGCGCAGCATGCCCAATACCACGCTGCCGGCGATCTCCTGAACCACCTCGGTGACCACCGGGTCCGCCACCGCTTCCACAATACCCTGGCTCACTTCCCGAGCCTCACCGAAGCTGTACACGATGATCCCGTAGATCTGCACCGAGATCATCGGCACCATGACCGCCAGCCCGACCAGTCCGAAACCGTGAATCAGGGGATTGCGACCGCGCACCGATACCGCCAGGCCGATCCCCAGGGCCGCGATCAGTGGCACGGTCACGATGTTCGTGGTCACGCCACCGGAGTCATACGCCAGCCCGACGATCTCCTCCGGTGCGAAAAAAGTCACGATCACCACCACGACATAGCCAATGATCATGTACCAGTGCAGACTGTGCCCGAGCAGAATCCGCACCACGCCCAGCGCCACCACCAGGCCGACGGATACCGCGACGAGCAACCTCAATATCATCGCACTGATCCTGCCTTCGCTGATGATCTCCGCCTGGCTTGCGACCGCGATCAACGCAGGTTCCGCCACCACGGCGGCAAACCCCAGACAAAAGCCGAATATCATCAGGAGCGGCAATGAGCCCTTGCGCGCGAACTCGTTGGACAGGTTCTTGCCAATGGGAAAAATCCCCAGTTCAAGCCCCTGCAGGAACAACGCAACGCCCAGCACGACCACCAGCAAACCGATGGCCATGGGTAGCCACTGGTCCGGGACTTGACGGATGATCAGGAACTGAAAGATGCCGACCACCAGGATGATCGGCAGAAGATTGCGGAACGCATGGTTCAGTAAGTGCAGAAATTCCCTAAGTTGGTTCACGGCGTGGCTTTGTCTGGTGAAAGGAGAGGATGGCGCAGGCTTCAGCGAGGGCTGTCTTCCAGGCGGTCAACCGGGCCGTGCTCGATGATGTGGCGATGCAGCGCCTCGATGTCGATCCCGCCGACGCCTTCCACCGGGAGGCAGAAGGCAAGACCCTTGAACGGTTCCAGCAGCTTCAACTCAACATTCATCCGCCCCGCGATCCGGATCGCCGTGGCTTCGTCCAGCAGTGCCACCAGGACCGTCTCGATACCCAGGTAGGTCAGACCGAAGAAGGTGATGTGCTCCGGGAAATTCAGGCCACGCGCGGCGATCAGCGTCATCCCGCGGGCGCCCTCCTCCCGGGCAATCTCCCGGGCCGCCTCCTCAAGCTCATCCGCCACCACGGCCACCAGCAGTTTCGCCTCCAAGGCCCTGTCTCCGCTGTTTTTTGAACCTGGAACGAAGATAGCATAACCACCCGCCGGTTCGGATCACCGCTGCGCCTGGGGCAGATACAGTGCCGCGCACCGGGTCAGACCAGCCCACGGATCTCCACGTCCGGATTGACGTCGGCATCGTAGTCCACGCCCTCGACCTCGAAGCCGAACAGACGCAGGAACTCGTGCTTGTAGCCGGCCAGATCGGTCAGCTGATAGATGTTATCGTCCTCGACCTGGCCCCACAGCGCCTCGACCCGCGCCTGCACCTCGGGATCCAGCTCTTTGTAGTCGACCCGGATGCGGCCTTCGTCGTCCATCACCGGCTCGCTGCCGTACAGGCTTTCGCGGAACAGGGTGTCGATCTGCTCGATCACGCCCTCGTGGGTGCCCTTCTCCTTCATGACCCGGAACAGCAGCGCCAGGTAAAGGGGCATGACGGGGATGGCCGCACTGGCCTGGGTCACCACCGCCTTGAGCACGGTCACCCGGGCATCGCCGCCGCGCGCGGCCAGCTGCCGGCGGAGGTCCAGTACCCGCCGGTCCAGATCCTTCTTGGCGGCGCCGATGGTGCCGTTCCAGTAGATGTCGTGGGTCACCTTTTCGCCGAGGTAGGTAAAGGCGGTGGTCTGGGCGCCCTCGGCCAGCAGGCCAGCGGCGTCCAGGGCATCGATCCACATCTGCCAGTCCTCGCCACCCATCACGGCCACGGTGCTGTCGATCTCCTCCTGACTGGCCGGTTCGATAGTGAAATTCTTCACCACCTCTTTGTCGGTGTCCAGGCCGCGCTGGGTAACGGTCTTGTCGATGGGCTTGAGGGTGGAGTTGAAGGTCTCACCGGTCCTGGGATGGGTGCGGCGCGGCGCGGCGACGCTGTAGACCACCAGGTCCACCTGGCCCAGATCCTGCCTGATGGTCTCCAGGGTCTTGGCCTTGATCTCGTCGGAGAAGGCATCGCCGTTGATGCTCTTGGCGTACAGCCCCTCGGCCTCGGCAAACTTGTGGAAGGCGGCGGAATTGTACCAGCCGGCGGTACCAGGCTTCTTCTCGCTGCCTGGACGCTCGAAGAACACCCCCAAGGTCGCGGCGCCGGAGCCGAAGGCAGCGGTAATCCGCGCAGCCAGGCCGTAGCCGGTGGAGGCCCCGATCACCAGGACCCGCTTCGGCCCATTGGCGACCGGGCCCTGCGCCTTGACGTAGTCGATCTGCTGCTTGACGTTGGCCTCACAGCCCACGGGGTGAGTGGTAACGCACATGAAGCCACGGACACGGGGTTTGATGATCATTGCGAGTTTCTACTCCTGATTGTTCGCCACGAGGGAACGGCTCGAGCCCAGCGGCAATCGCGCCGAAGAACGACCGTTTTTTCCAGTCAACAGCGCCGAGAGGGGCGCCAAGGCCACCGATTCTAATCCAGCTCCGCCGCAGATGCTTATCCAGACCATCATGACAGCCGTGATCCCCGCGAAAGCGGGGATCCAGTCACAGACTGAAAACCCTGGACTCCCGCCTTCGCGGATGAACCCTACGGATTGGACTGCGGAGGTGGTTCGGGCGGCATTAGCCGGGTGGAAAGAACCTGTTTAATACGGAAGTGTTCCACCGCAACGACTTCGAAGCGGTAACCAGCATGCTCGACGGCGTCGGCGCGGCGAGGAATCTTGCGCAGTTTCCACATCAGGAACCCGGCCAACGCGCTCAGGGTGTCCCCGCGACCTGGTCGCGCCCGAGCCGCTCCAGTTCATCGGCAACATCCTTGGGCAACGCAAGAGCCTGGGCCAGCTGATCGAGCCAGGCCCGCTCCATCGGATTTTGCTCATCCACGATTGCCACGCTGACCAGATACATCTCACGTGCCGCTTGGGGTGAGTCAACCCGGGCCGCCAACGCCCGGGCATCCAAGGGCGCGGAGAGCTGGCGCTCAACCCAGGCATGCAGTTCCTGATCCGCCCCTAGGGCATCAATCTGTTCAGTGATCAACGCACGTTCCTGATCATCGATATGACCGTCGGCACGGGCCGCCATGATCATCGCCTGCAAGAGCTCAAGGCTTCGATGCTCCCGCGCCGGCCCGGACAGGCGTTCCACTGGCTCTCCGCCTATGGAAGACACCTGATTTGACCCTTGCGTGTTCTGCCACGCCTTCCAGGCCAACGCGCCCACGCCGGCAAGCGCACCGTACTTCAGCGCCTTGCCACCGAGCTTGCGACCGCGTCTGGAACCCAACAGCAGTCCCAGCGCACCACCGCCCAGCACGCTTTTCATATCCAGGCCCAGACCACCGCCGCCCTGCTGGGCAGATCCCTCTCCGCCACCCAACTGACGGGAAAGGCTATCCAGCACACCCTTGAGATCCATGCCTCCCGCACCTTGCCGAGCGCCGCCTGACTGACCACCGGCCTGCCGAATCAACTGGTTCAATATCTTGCTGGCGTTCATGTCTTACCCTCGTTGAAGGACTGCGCGGCAGCGGGCCTTCAATCTGACACCAAATCGCCACTTCGGCAATTGTTGAAAACGGGTCAAGGGCATCGATGAGCGGGATCGTCAGCTCGAATTCAGCTTGATTTAAGCTTACGGTGGCACACTGCCCTCCGCATCCACAGCCAGAGCGCACGCCCATGCATATCCGATCATTGACCACACCGTTTCTTTGCCTTGCCCTGCTTGCCCCCGGGCTGAGCCTGGCCGGGGACCGCATGGAGCACAACGAGATCCTGCGCCTGCGGGCCGCCGGGGAGATCATGCCCATGGAGGAGGTACTCAGACAGGCCGCCGGGATCGTGCCGGGGCAGTTCATTGAGGCCGAACTGGAGCGGGAAGACGGCCGTTACGTGTACGAACTCAAGATCCTTGATGCCGACGGGGTACGTCACAAGCTCTATCTCAATGCCGGCGACGCCAGTCTGATCAAGCGTGAACGAGACCGCTGAGCAGGATCCGGACACGGCGCTTGAAGTCCCGGCGGCTGTCCCGGTCCCGGTGTGCCCGTCCATGGACGGGCGCACCGTCTTTTTGAGCGCAAGGCAGTAAATAACCCTCGACTGAAGTCGAAGGCTTTATTGTGAAACGAGAGCATGGTTGATCCCATTTCCAACATCAGGCGTATTTACAGCCGCCCTCGACAGCGAGGCACCGCTACCGATCCGGGCAAGATTTCGACTCGCATTCAAGTCGCTGTGCGCCCGGAGACCACAGTGTTCGCACACGAAACGATGTTTGCTGCGCTTGCCGATGCTTCCGCAGTCGGAGCATGCTCGCCCGGCAGATCTCAAGAAGTACGGTGCGATCCCCTCATGGGCGCAGACCCGGCTCGACCAGGCCGGCCCTGAGCAACTGGAAACCTGGGCTGATGCCATCCTGGAGTCGGAGACACTGGAGGCTTTGCTGAGCGAGGCGCCCAGACACTGAGTTCCACCTTCAGCACCGAAGAGAAAATCAAACTGTCACGGCTGTGTCTCGTCCTTAAGCGCCTTGAGCTTGGGCAACAGTTCGGGCAAGTCATCCCGGATGATGCTCCAAAGGGTGTCGTCGTCGATGCCGAGGTAGCCGTGGATGAGGCGGTTGCAGGTGGCGATGATCATCCGCCAGGGGATTTCAGGATGGGCGGCCCGGACCTCATCCGGGATATGGGTGGCGGCTTCGCCAATCAGTTCCAGATTGCGCAGGGTGGCGTCGTAGGTGAGCGCATTGGCCACGAAACCGGCTTGGTCGAGGCCGTCGGTGTAGGCGAACACCTTCCCGGCGAAATCGATCATGTCGTCGAGGTAGAAACACCATTCGCGCTGCCTGGCATCAGACATTGACTCGCTCCTGTTCAATGTAGGGGCGAAGCTCCGGCCGCAGGGCCTTTTCTGTGACCAGGTCGACCGGGCAGCCAAACATGTCCTCCAGGTAGAACTGCACGCCGAAGTAACGTTTGGAGGTGGCAGGGCCGTCGAAGGCCACCAACACATCGATATCGCTGCCACTGCTCGCCGTATTACGGGCAGTGGAGCCGAACAGGGCCAGTCGGGTCACGCCGAAACGGGCCTGCAACTCAGGCTTGCTGCGGCTTAGCAGGTCAAGGGCACGCTGTCTGTCCATCGCTCAGCCTCCAAGAGCGGACTCATCTTCTGGACTTTCGCGCACCTGAAACCACAAGACACGCTAGAGCCAACACAACACCCCGGCAATATAACATCCGCTGTGGCGGTCGACGTCTTGCCGATGGAACCCGCTTGAAACAAGGTGTGTTCATCGACCGGTATCGGGTTCTCGATGCTCGTCAAGACAGCCGACCAGTGCTCTTCACCCATCCAGTTGCTTTGCAGATCGAAATGCGCCGGGGTGCTGGATCACCTCAAAGTCCACGCTCATCGGCCTACTGCCCTGATGCTTGAGATACCGCACCGACCCGTGATAGGTGAATGGCGCGGCCTTCCCCTGCTCCAGCTTGTTTTCCCGGATAAAGAGATGGATACCGATGCCCATCTCCTCATGATGGAGGATCTCCCGGCCCCGCTTGCTCTGGGGCGTTGTCTGATTCTGGGTCTGCCAGTGGAACCGGGTGTCGTCCACCCAATGGTCCAGATAGCGATGATCGGCCGCCTTGCCCTGCTTGTTCAGCGTCACCAACAGCACATGGACCTTTTGGTCTCCAAGCACCACATGACCAGTGTTCCAACTGCCCGGATTGAACTCCGCGTTGAAAAGGCCGGGTATCTCTTCCCGGGCAAACCGCTCCCCCACCACCATCGATAACGGATCCAGCACGCCCTTGAGTCGGGCAAAGGTGCGGAACTGCTCCTGCAGCTCCGGCGTGACCACGATGTCCTCATAATCCGGATTGTTGGCCCGGAGCCGATACTGCCCGTTGGGGTCCTTGAGCACCTTGCGCAGCAGGTACTGGTTGTCGCCCGCCCCATCCTGGCGCTCGATGGCCAGGATGTCGCCGGTGATCCGGCCCGCACTCTCGGCACTGGCCAGTTCCAGCAGCAGATAGTCGCCATCCTCCACCGGCTGCTTGCCGCCGTTCATGGAGTTGCCGGAGGCGCGGGCGATGAAGTGTCGACCGGGATCCAGGCGGCCGTAGCCTTCCAGCGGCAGACTGCGGTATTCCTCACAATCGGCGGTGCCCGTCTTGAAGTGGCCGCAGGCGATCTTGAGGTTGGGGAAATACGGCAGCGAGACCTGTTCCGGCCTGCGGCTGGACAAGGCCGTGACCGTGGCGCCACCCAGACCCTGCCTGACCTCATAGGTGGCCAACCGGTAATCCACCCCTTCCTGTACCAGGGCTGTCAGAGTGGCAATGTGGTCTGGAGCCACCGTCGTGACGCCGATGAAACGATCTCCCTCAAGGGTGAAAAAAGACCCTCCGGCCCAGGCCGACACCGGATTCTTTCGCCAATAGCCCAGCCAGTCATCCGGTGGTTCGGTGAGGCCCTGATACGATTCCGGCAGGTCGGCCAGCAGCGGGCGTCGACGCTGCAACACCTGCCAGGAGCGGGTAGCAAGATCCGCCAGCGTGGGCGCCTCCACCCAACCATCCAGTTCCTGGAAGGCCTCCAGCAGGACCATCTTGTAGCTCTTGTTCATGGCGGTGGTCTCCAGTTCCCGGAGCAAATCCGCCTGCTGCTCAATCACCGCCCGCTCCTCGGCCTGAAGATTGGGATCCAGGGCAGCGATCAGCCCGAACCAGTGACCATACTGGCGACGCACGGCCTGCAGGCTGGCACCGGCGCGGTAGAACTCGGTCAGGGTCGGCCGACGGCCGAGGGTGTCGCGCAGGGTGTGGTACTGATCCTGAAGGTCGTTGCCGCCCAGGGATTTGAGAAAATCGATGAACCGCAGATCGTAGTTGACGTAACAGCCCGTGGGCAGATCCAGGCTCTCGTTTTCCAGATCGCGGGCAAACCGGGCCAGATCATCATGGGTCATGGTCCGGTTCATCAACGCCATGGGCTTGTGCAGAAAGCTCTGGTGATTGGCCACGAAATCCAGCACCACCAGTCTCTCCTTCGCCTCGGCCTTGCGCAGGCCCCGACCCAGTTGCTGCAGGAACAGGATGCGGGATTCGGTGGGGCGCAGCATCATCACGGTGTCGATGGCCGGCAGGTCCACCCCCTCGTTGAACAGGTCCACGCAGAACAGCACCTGCAACTGGCCGTTGGCCAATTGTTCCAGCGCCTCACCCCGGGACAGCCTGGAATCGGCATAGACCGCCGCCGCCCTGACGCCCTGCCGAACAAATTGATCAGCCATGTAATCGGCGTGGCGGATGGAGATGCAAAAGGCCAGGGTGCGCCGCTGAGCCCGTTCCCGCCAGGTGCTCAGGGCATGACGGGCGCGGGCCAGGGTCGCCAGCCGGTTGCCCAACAGATCCGGGTCAAAACGGCCATTGCGCCAGGGGATGCTCTGGTAGTCCACGTCTTCGTCGAAAACCCCAAAATAGTGGAACGGCACCAGCAGATCCGCGTTCACCCCGGTGAACAGGTCGCTCTCGAAGACGAGGTTGTCATCGCACAAGGAGAGGATGCTGGCGTTGTCGGTGCGGTCGGGGGTGGCGGCGAGACCCAGCAGGAAGGCGGGCGCAAAGTGGTTCAGCAGGCGGTGATAGGTGGGCGCGGCGGCGTGGTGAAATTCGTCCACGACGATGTAATCGAAATGCCCCGGCCCAAAGCGCTCCAGGTGATCGATCCGGCCCAGGGTCTGGATGGAGGCACAGAGGATATCCACCCGGGCGTCCCGCTGGCGGCCGTGATAGAAGCCGATCCGGGCGCTGGGGCGGATGCGGGCAAAGGTGGCGGCGGCCTGGTTGAGGATCTCTTCACGATGGGCCACGAACAGGATCCGGCGGGCGCCCATCTGCTGCGTGTCGAAGGCGGCGAGCCAGGTCTTGCCCAGGCCGGTGGCCATGACCACCAGACCACGCCGGTAGCCGTCCAGGCGTGTCTGCGCCAGTGCCTCCAGGGCCTGCGCCTGGATGTGCGTGGGCGTAGGCGGCGGCTCCGACTCGGTGCTGCCCGGCTCCGATGAACGCTCCGGCGGAATGCGGCGTGCCTCGTAGGCATCGATCCATTCATCGGACAGGGCCACCGTGGCCGGATCGTTGAACAGGGCCTGGAACTGCTCACGGGCCTCCAGAAATCCCTTGTCCCCCGGATAGTTGATCCGGTAGTTCCATTCCAGGCCCTACTGCAGGGCCTGGCGGCTGATATTGCTGGAGCCGATGAAGGCGCAGCCCCAGTGGGCATCGTTATCCTGCGAACCAACAAACAGGTAGGCCTTGAGATGAAAGCTCCCTCCCCTGCTCTGGTAGACCCGCACCTGAGCGCCCTGCTCCTGAAGCAGCATGAGGGCGCGCAGGGCCTGGGGATCGGTGATGTCCAGATAGTCGCTGGTGAGGATGCGGATACGCGCGGGATGGCGGCCGGCCGCTTCGCGGTCCAGCGCCGCCTGAAGATCAGGCAGCAACAGGCGCAGGCCGGTTTGCTTGATGAAGGCCACTGCCATATCGATGGCATCGGCCCGGTGAATGCTGCTGCACAGATGGGGCAGGAAGGGGTTGTCGTCACCACCGGTAATGAGTTGACGGGTGGCCTTGTGCAGTAGACAGTTCAGCCACTGTTCTTCCCGATCCGGGCGTCGATCCTCGGTGAGCCAGCATTCCAGCCCGGCCAGTCCGGGGAGTTCCTGAGTCCAGACGCGGACCTGGTCTTCATTGGCATCGGTGAAGTGTCGGCCGTTGCGATCACGTTCACCCGCGCCCCGCTTGAAGCTGCAGTAGAGGACGCCACCGGGCTTCAGGGCCTGCCACAGTGCCTGGAAGTTGCTGGGCAGCTCGGCGGTGGGCACATGCAGCAGGCTGGCGCAGGCCCAGATGCCGTCATACCGGTCGATCTCGTTCACCTCATCGAACCGCTGCACGGGCACCGGCCGGCCGAGCAGTCGTGAGGCATGCTCCGCCAGCGCCGCGCTGGCATCAAAGGCACTCACCCGATAGCCCCGCCGCTGGAAGGCCAGGGCATCGCGCCCGGCACCGCAACCGGCATCCAGCACCCATGCACCGGCCGGCAAGTGGCGCAGAAAGCACTGGTACAGGGGCTCCATGTCCACGTGCAGGGTGTCGGCGATGAACTGGACGGCGTGCTGGTTGTAGTAATGGGTGGTGTCGTTCACGTCCCTGGTGCCGGGAATTGATTCAGCTGTGCAGCCTGTTGAAGAGGTGTTTACAAAATTAGGTCATCATATCAACGCAAGATAATCGGCTGGCGAGAGGATGCGCAGCCTGTGGCTTTGCCAAAAGTCATTGCCGAGTATCAATAAATCCTGATCGCCAGTGACCAAACATTGTGCCTCACCATTGAGGGCCACATGCAGCAGCATGTCATCCTTAGGATCGCGACAGACCTGGATGCGATGCTGAATCGGGACCACGCGTACGACTCCGCCAAGCAACTTGAGGAATTGCTGCCGCGCTTCCAGAGAAACATAGCGATCAAACTTGGGGCGGGAAAGAACATTGGCCAATTCGGTCAATGTTTCTTCGGAAGCCAGCAGAACGCCCTGGGCCAGCGCCTTGTCCACGGCACGCCCGGCTGTACCTTGTGGCACCAGCATGCGGCTGATCAGAGTATGGGTGTCCAGGACCAAGCGGGTTTCTTCCGTGCGCATGGCAGGTCTTCAATCGTCCGAGGCGAGCAACTCAGTCAGTTTGGCTTCGTCCAGGCCAGCGGCTTTGGCCTGACTACCGATGCGGTCACAAAAGCGCTGGAACTCGGCGATGTTGAGTCTTGTCAGGCGTTCGTACTCTGCCATGGAGAGCACCACAGCAACATCACGCTTCTGGCGCTGGATAATTACCGGCTCCCGGCTGGCGGTGTCGATTAACTTGGCAAAGCCCTGTTTGGCCTCGCTGGCGGTGATGGTGCGCATGAGACCCTCCATTCTTGCAGGGAGCAATGTTTTGTCCATTTTAGACAAAATGGACAAAACATCAAGCTGGTTCCGACCCCACCATTGACCCATGATGATCTCCAGCAGACGGCGCTTACGCTGCTGGTAGAAGGCGTCGAAGTCATCGGCGCGCAGCGTATCGGCGGGGATGCGATGGCCCTCAAGGATGGCGTTCATCGCCTCGTCGGGGAGCTGGACCTGCTGATGGTCAAGAAGTACGGCACGATCCCCACCTGGGCGCAGACCCGACTCGACCAGGCCGGTCCCGAGCAACTGGAAACCTGGGCTGATGCCATCCTGGAGGCAGAGACGCTTGAAGCCCTGCTGGGCGAGACGCCCAGGCACTGAGCTCCATCGCACCCTTGCGCGAGATCGTGACCGGGCCGCATCCATCCGGAATAATCACCACCAGTACGCCGGTGAAGAGGAGTTGATGATCGCTGAGGGCGAACAAGAGGAGTTACGGCGGTTACGTGAAGAAAATGCTCGCCTCAAGGATTTGCTGACCCGCTATGGCATCCCGTGGGAAACAATGGGCGCCGCTAACCCCATTCCAGCACCGGAGAAGAGGCCCCACCCGCCCATTTCAGCACCGAAGAGAAAATCGAACTCTTCAGCCGTCTATTCCGGGGCCGGAGGGATGTTTATCCCCAGCGCTGGGAGTCCGCCAAAGGCAGATCCGGCTATTCGCCGGCCTGTGCCAACGAATGGAAACCCGGCATCTGCCACAAACCCCGAGTGAAATGCAGCGACTGCCGTCACCGCCAACTGTTGCCGGTAACCGATCAGGTCATCTATGACCACCTGGCCGGAAGGCAGACCATCGGCGTCTACCCGCTCCTGACCAATGACCGCTGTTTCCTTCTTGCGGCTGACCTTGATGGGGCCGACTGGCGGGAAGATGCCAGGGCGTTCATGCATACCTGCCGGGATCTCGATCTCCCGGCCGCACTGGAAATATCCCGGTCGGGGAACGGCGCTCATATCTGGATCTTCTTTGCCGAGCCGATCCCAGCCCGCGAGGCCAGGCAACTGGGGGCCGCCCTGATCAGTCATACCTGTGACCGCACCCGGCAGTTGTCGTTGGCCAGCTACGACCGTCTCTTCCCCAATCAGGACACCATGCCCGTCTCCTGGAAAGGAACCCTGCAGCAATATGCCGGGCGCTTGCACCGGGAGCATGTCGAAAAAAGGGACGTGCGGATCCACGACTACGCCGAGATCGATCAGCCCCAGCTTGCCCGCATGTGGGCCAGGCGCCAGCGAGGGTATCGGGCCATGGGGTACGAATTGAAAACGACCTTGATGCCCGCGGTCTATCCAAGCACACCCAGCGACAATCATGCCTCTCTCAGCACACTGAATGCCTGAAACAGCCTGATCGGCAAAGGAATGCCCAGTTTCCAGTG
>NZ_AGBG01000032.1:0-26502 GCF_000225005.1 Ectothiorhodospira sp. PHS-1
TCAAACTGGCCCGCCTCGACAGATACATTCGGGGCTGGGCCAGCTACTTCCGGCTGGCAAAGACGCACCGGTTGTTTGCGGACCTCGACGGCTGGATCCGAAGCCGTTTACGGATGTGCCTGATGAAACAGTGGTTCAAACCGCGAACCCGGGTGAGAAAGATGATCGAACTCGGTTTGCCGGTGGACGAAGCCCGAGGCTACAGCCAACACAAGCGCTGGTAGTTCTTGGCCCAACTCCACCACACGCGGTTTCTGATGAATAACCACTGGTGGCGCGACCAAGGCTTCCGGGGTGTGAATTTCTACATGAACCGGTTCGCCAACACTTGACCAACCGCCGTGGTACGGATCCGTATGCCCGGTGGTGTGGGCGGACGGGGGCTAGCCCCCCTCCGACCCGATAGCAAACGTCACGCCTTCTTCACCCACCTGAAAACCAACGCGCCTAGCATCGGGGCAACCTGTCCACAGTGGAAGCCCCATGCAGACTGCCCAGAAGCCCCGGGAACCGGATCCGACCGCGCCAAACCCGGCCTCGGAACTGAACGACCAACCGAACCTGACCGCGGTGCCCAGGCAGCGGTTGCGCATCGCCATGATCACGGAGACCTTCCCGCCCGAGATCAACGGCGTGGCCCACACCCTGCACCAGATGGTGCATAGCATGCTGGAGCGAGGGCATGAGGTTCACCTGATCCGCCCACGCCAGGGCAAGGGTGACAACGGCACCCTGGCACCTCGGGAAGGGCTGCAGGAGCAGCTCACCCAGGGTCTGCCGATCCCCGGCTACCCCGGCCTGCATTTTGGCCTGCCGGCCCGTGGCGCCATCCGCAAGGCATAGAAGGCCAACCCGCCGGACGTGATCTACGTGGCCACCGAGGGTCTGCTGGGCGGCTCCGTGCTATCCGCGGCCCGGGCCATGGGTATCCCGGTGATCAGCGGCTTCCACACCAACTTCCATCGCTACAGCCAGTATTACGGCCTGGGGTTCCTGGCGCCGGCGATCAGCTGGTTCCTGCGTCGCTTCCATCACCGCACCCAGTGCACCCTGGTGCCCACCGACACCCTGGCTCAAGAGCTGCAGGAGCAGGGTTTTGGCACCTGCCGCGTGCTGGCCCGGGGCGTGGACACCCAGCTATTCAACCCCGCCCGTCATCGACCTGACCTGCGCGCCCAATGGGGCCTGGAGCCCGATGACCCGGCGGTGATCTACGTGGGCCGCCTGGCAGCGGAAAAGAATCTGGACCTGGCCGTGGAGGCCTTTCGTGCCATGCAGGCCCGCCAGCCCAAGGCGCGATTCATTCTGGTGGGCGATGGCCCCGCCGCCGCTGAACTGAGTGCACAGCACCCCGACCTGATCCTGGCGGGCGTGCACATCGGCGAGGAGCTGGCGGGTTATTACGCCAGCGGCGACATCTTCCTGTTCCCGTCCACCTCGGACACCTTCGGTAACGTGGTCCTGGAGGCCATGGCATCGGGTCTGGCGGTGGTGTCCTACGACTATGCCGCGGGACGTCAGCATCTGCGCCACGGCGAGAGCGGCATGCTGGCCCGCTTCGATGATGCCGAGCAATTCATGGAATTGGCCACCGAGCTGGTGGCCGAACCAGACACCTGGCGGCGCCTGGGCACCCAGGCCCGCGCCGAAGCCGAAACGGTGGACTGGCGCTGTGAGCACGACCGGCTGGAAGCCCTTTTCCTTGAGTACGCCCAAGCCAAGTGAGGTGTTCCCCATGCGCATGATGCAGCGAATGACCGAAGCCGAACTCCCCCTGTGCCTGGCCTTCAACCGGGCCAACCACCAGTGGTTCACCCACCGGACCTTTGCCGTGGTGAGCCGCCTGGGCAATGGGGTGTTCTGGTATGTGCTGATGCTGGCCCTGCCCGTCATCCATGGCCTGTGGGCCCTGCAGGTGAGCCTGCACATGGCGCTGGTGGGCCTCCTCTGCCTGCCCATCTACAAGCTCCTGAAGCAGACCACGGTGCGCGACCGGCCCTACACCCAGAACCAGGACATCCTGCAGAACGTGCCGGCCCTGGACCGTTTCAGCTTCCCCTCCGGCCACACCATGCACGCCGTGGCCTTCACCATCATCCTGGTGGCCTATCTACCCACCTGGGCCTGGCTGGTGGTGCCCTTCACGGTGATGATCGCCCTGTCCCGACTGGTGCTGGGCCTGCACTATCCCAGCGACGTGCTGGCGGGCGCCGGCATCGGCGCTCTGGTGGCCTGCGTCAGCCTGATGCTTTAAGACCTCGAACGCCTCAATCCGCGCACAACCGAAGGGCTCGCAACTGCGAGCTCTTCTTGCGTTGGTGAGACTGCATGCGCACCAGGATGTCGTTGAGGGTGTGCACTGCTTCATCCGTTCCCGGATGCTGGCGAACAAGGACGCCAGCATCCGGATACGATCCTCTATCCACTGCCGCCGATGTTCAAAACTTCTGCCGGTAGCATGATCTTGCCCGCAGAGGAAGGTGCGCCGCACACAGCGCAAGATGATGTGGTAGTAGGGCGTGTCTGTGAGCGAAATCTGTTCACAGCGGGCTTCACCGAGGAAGAATTGGCGGCGCGGGACACACCGCTGAGCGGGATTTTCGAGGTGGAGAAGGCGTCGAAGGACGTGGAGGCCCTGCAGGGGGCGGTGAAACGTCTGGCGGCCCGCATCAGGGCCCATCCGGAGAAGGCGCGACTGGATGAGGTGATCACCCGCTGGCTCAAGCGTCACCTCAAACGTCTGGGTGCCGAGGCGGAGCAGGCGCTGGAAGAGATCAACAGTTTGGTGGAGGACCATGCGATGCTGGCGGAAAATCTTCAGACATGGGCGGAAAAGGAGCGGCAGAAGGGACGACAGGAAGGACGGCTGGAAGGTCAGCGCTTGGCAGCCATGAACCTGCTCAAGCTGGGCTTGTTGACCGACGAGCAGATTGCCCAGAGCACCGGTCTGTCCTTGACCGAGGTGATTGCCCTGCGCTCGGGTCAGGCCCACTGAAACGGCGCGAGACTTTTTTCGGGATTCGTCACGGCGTTTCCGGGCTTCCTTCAGGGAAGTCTCGGGGTAAGCCCCAAGGGATACCGGCTGTCAAAGGATCTCATGGGTTTTCACGGGACGAGCGGAAACAAAAAAGCCCCCGTTTCCGGGGGCTTAGAGATCTTCCTGGTACTGCTTGTACTTCAATTTGGTGGGCGGTAGTGGGATCGAACCACTGACCCCTGCCGTGTGAAGGCAGTGCTCTACCGCTGAGCTAACCGCCCGAGTGCGAAGAAGGCGTGATTATAGGGAGGCACCCCGGGGCTGTCAACACGCCTGCCGGGGTTTTTTAATTCCGCCATTCGGGTGTTTTGAGCAGGTGTCCGGCTTCCTCCAGGGTGAACTTCATGAAGGCCTGGGCCACGCCGGAAAAACGCTTGCCCCGGGGGTGGACCACATACCATTGGCGCTGGATGGGGAAACCTTCCACGTCCAGCACCACCAGGCGTTTCAGAATCAGCTCCATCTCCAGGGTGTGCAGGGACAGCAGGCCCAGGCCCAGCCCGGCTTCCACCGCCTGCTTGATGGCTTCGCTGCTGTGCATCTGCTGGGTGGCTTGCAGGGTGATGCCGTGGGTCTCGAAAAAACGTTCCGCGGCGCCCCGGGTGCCGGAGCCTTCTTCGCGCACCACGAAATGTTCCGTGGCCAGACGGGAGACCGGGATGTTGCTTTCCCGCGCCAGCGGGTGATCCGGCGGAGCGATGATCACCAGAGGATTCTCCAGGAAGGGGTGGGCGGCCGGCTCGCCCGAGGGGGGTTGGCCCATGATGGCCAGATCCATTGCATTCATCTCCAGCAGCTTGAGCAGGGATTCCCGGTTGGTGACCTCCAGGGTCACGGAGATATCCTGATGACGTCGATGGAACGCCGCAATCAGCCGGGGGACAAAGTAGTTGGCCGTACTGGCAACGGCGATGTTCAGGTGCCCGCGCCGCAGGCCCTTCATCTCGTTGAGCACCATTTCCACTTCCGCCAGCTGATTGGCAATCGCGCAGCTGTAGTGATAAAGCTCCTTGCCCGCATCGGTAAGATAGATCCGTTTGCCGATCTGCTCGAACAGGGGCAGGCCCACATGTTCTTCCAGCTGCTTGATCTGCATGGAAACGGCCGGTTGCGTAAGATGCAGTTCTTCCGAGGCTCTGGTATAGCTCAGATTTCGGGCGACCGCCTCGAAGGCCTTGAGTTGTCGGAAGGTGAAGTTCATGTGCCTTGCCTCCATGGGGCAGGATTATCCTCGGCCAGACGGAGGTGCTGGCTCCGTGTTTGGTCACAGCCACATCATATGAGTATTGCCTAATGGGAACAGGAATAAAAATCGGGTATTCCAGTCGAATTTTCACGGTCCCGAACGTACAACGAGAGGTTGATCGGGTGTGAGCGAGCAGGACATGACCATGGCCCCGGATCCGAAGACCGAGATTTCATCCGACAGGATGCATCATCCTCTGGCCGCGTCGGCCAACCACGGCAGACTGCATGCCTTCGAGAAGGTGTTCGAAGCCAAGCTGGAAGCCCTGATCCCGGCGCTCCGGGAGATGCAGTATCAGGCCATGGGCCCCGACCATGCCCGCCGGATCCAGGCCATGGCCCAGGATCGGTTGGGTTTTTCATGGCCGGATGAAGTGGTCGAGCGCTCCTGGGTCGGTGGACTGGATGTGCGCCGGCTGTATGCCCACGGCATCTTTCGCATCCTGTCGCAGATGGTGGAAGGGGCCTGGAGCGATTGCCCCGCCCCGATGAGGGATGTGGAAACGGTGCTTGGGGAGCTGCTGGACTGTGATGTCCACGCCATGGTGGCGAGTGCCTGTCCGGATGGTCGCCTGATGGGGCTCAAGCGCTTGATCCTGCGCCTGCCTGGCCTGCAGGTTCGGCCCTGTGCCCGTGTGGGCGGGTTCTTCGACGTGGATAGTCAGGTGGAGCACTGGCGCTACTGCGAACTGCTGCGGCATCTGGAAGGAGTGCCCGTTCCGGCCAACGTCCCTTCCCGCTATGTGAAGGCTTGCGTCTATCACTTCCGGTCTGTGCAGCCCGCACAGCCTTGCTGCGAGGCCGATGGCAATATCGAAAACCTAGCGGCTTCGCTACTGGACCGTCTCCAGGGTTTCAGGGAGTCTTTGGGCAACGGCCTGTCCCGCTCCCCGCCGGTGGATACCCTGTTGATCGGCGTGGATACGGACACCGACGGGATCCGGATCCATGTGCCCGACGCCCATGGCCGGATGCGCACCGATGTCTTCGTCGACAGTGCCGTTTTATATCGTCAGACCCTGTCCCTGGAGCCTCGCGTGGCTTCCCTGCGGCTGTATCAGAGCATTCATCAGGCGGTGCGTGATCTGGGAGGCGAGGGCGGGGGAGGGGAGCCGCCCCGGGAGGGGTTGGTGCGCCTGATCGCCCGTTTGTTGCAGGGTAATCTGTCCCAGCTGGACTACTTGCGTCTGTATCGTGATGGCCGGCATGCCCAGGGGGAGCGGACGGAACGACTGATCATCGTCGGTGATGCCCTGGATGAGGTGCAGTTGCGCAATCTGGCCTGGTGCATGGGGGCCGCGCCCATGGAGGTGATGGGGGAGGCCCTGGACATCGGCGTGCAGGGCGTGCTCAAGGGGGAGGCCGCACGACTTGGCCTACCGGTGCCGGTGCTGGTCCACCGACTCTACGATGCCCATGTGCCGGGCAGCAGGGAGCGTGAAGCCGGCCGCTGTCTTGCCCTGTGTCGGGCCATCGAGGATCGACATGCCGCCCTGGTACTCAAGGGCGGCATGGTCTGTCAGGGGGTATTGCGGGCCCGTGACGCCGGTGGGGCGCTGGAGTTTTTGGGCCCGCGGGGCCAGGAACCACTCAGGGTGTGAACGGCAGGGGCTGATCGCCCCGATATTCCACCGAGGCCTCCTTGAGGATGGAAGCTTCCGTCGCCTGGTTCATCACGATGATGCTGATGCGCCGGTTGATGGGGTTTTCCGGGTTTTCCCGGTCAAACAGCACCGTGGAACCCAGCCCGACCACACGGCCCACCTTACCTTCCTCCATGCCTCCCGCCAGCATGGCGCGTCGAGCCGCGTTGGCCCGGTCGGCGGACAGTTCCCAGTTGCTGTAATTGGCCCGGATGAAGGGGCGAGCATCGGTATGTCCGGTAATGCTGATCTTGTTGGGAACCTGGTTGATGATGGCGCCCAACTCCCTCAGGATATCCGTGGAATAGTTCATGAGTTGGGAGCTGCCCAGGGCGAACATGGGGCGATTCTCCCGGTCGACGATCTGGATGCGCAGACCTTCCGGTGTTATGTCCAGCAGCAACTGGTCCTTGAAGGGCTCCAGTGCCTGGCTCTGCTCCATGGCTTCTTCCAGCACTTCCTTGAGGTTTTCCAGTCGCTCTCGATCCAGTTCCTGGGCGATTTCTTCGGCCCGATGCATGTCGATGGCCCCTTCAAAATCGATGACGGAGGGGGAGACGCCCTGGCCTTCCGTGGGGTGGGGCGGGGTAGGGCTGATCCCCATGGCGGCGGATGGGTTCTGGAAGTATTCGGAGATCGCCGCCTTCTGCAGGTCATCCGTGAATCCCAGGATCCACAGCAGCAGAAAGAAGGCCATCATGGCAATGGCGAAGTCTGCAAAGGCGATCTTCCAGGCGCCACCGTGATGACCGCCATGCTTGACGATCCGTTTGATGACGATCGGCTGTTTTTTCTCCTCCATTGCCAAGGCTGCCTACTCCTTGTTGCCGCGCAGATGCTGTTCCAGCTCGATGAAGCTGGGACGCATGCTGGAAGCCATGGCCTTGCGACCGAACTCCACTGCCACCTGAGGGCTGTAGCCCTGCACATTGGCCAGGATGCAGGCCTTGAGCACCGCCATGTATTTGGTTTCCTCGTCGGCGCGGCGCTCAAGGGCATTGGCCAGTGGACCCACGAAACCGTAGGCTAGCAGGATGCCGGTGAAGGTGCCCACCAGTGCAGCGGCCACCAGGCCACCGATCTTTTCGATGGGGCCATCCAGGGCGCTCATGGTGTTCACGATTCCCAGCACCGCTGCGACGATACCGAAGGCGGGCAGACCGTCCGCCACTCGGGTCACGGCATGGGCCGGTTCGGCCACTTCGTGGTGATGGGTCTCGATGTCGATGTCCATGAGGTTGTCCAGCTCAAAGGAGTTCATGCTGCCGCTGACCACCAGGCGCATGTAGTCCGAGATGAACTCTACGGCATGGTGATTTTTCAGTACCCGTGGATACTTTTCGAACAGGGGGCTGTTTTCCGGTTCTTCGATATCTGCCTCGATGCCCATCAACCCTTCCTTGCGTGCCTTGGTGAAGAGGTCATACATCAGGCCCAGCAGTTCCATGTAATCATCTTTCTTGTAGACGGGACCGCCCATCATCTTGGGGATGATGGTGAAGACTTTGATGATCGTCTTCATGGGATTGGCGATCACGAAGGCACCGAAGGCGGCCCCCAGGATGATGACGAATTCGTAGGGCTGCCAGATCAGGATGAGCTGGCCACCGTGGGCGGCCCATCCGCCCAATACGGCCACGGTAACGATGATTGAGCCTAAGATCAGATTCACGGGCCGTGTTCCTCCTGGCGCCTGGCTGGGATATGGACTGGCTAGATTAAGAGAACCAAGTCCATAATAGCCGAATGTATCCTTTGTGAGACACTGCTTAATCTTGAAGGGGGCAAGCGGATGGACAAAAGGCAACTGGATGAGTGGGTCAGTGTCTTCGATCGGCAGTCCCTGCCCTTGCTGCCCGGTACTCGAGACATGCTGGCAGGGCTGGAGTCGGATCGTCTATCCAGCATGCGAGTGGTGGCGCGACTGATCCAGCGCGACCCGGGTCTGGCCCTCAGGGTGGTTCGCACCGCCAATGCGTTACCTCATCGACACTTCCGTACCGAAGTCGTGTCCCTGGATGAGGCCGCCATGATGATCGGCATTCAGGGCATTCTGCGTTGCCTGGAGCAGGCCATACCCTTGGACCAATTGCTGGAAGACCCGGAGGCGCGGACCCGCTACACCCAGGTAGCCGCCCGTGCCGCCTATACCGCCTTGCTGGCGGAAGTCTGGGGGGATATCCGGCACGACATGGTACCCGGTGAGGTATCACTGGCGGGGCTGTTCTACAACCTGGGGGAACTCCTTCTGGCCGCCCACCGGGAACGCCGCATACAACGGTATCTCACGCTCATCATGGACAGCTGTGTCCTGCCCCATGAAGCCGAGTATGTGGCGCTCGACCTGAGTCTGCGGGCCATCGGCCACCGGCTGGCGGAAACCTGGCAGCTTCCGGAGATGGTACGCCACTGCATGTCACCCGCCAATGCCCGACACCTGCGCACCCTGGGGGTGATGCTGGCGGCCAAGCTGGCCCGGGAAGCCATGCGCGGCTGGCGTGCGCCCGGTCTGATCAGGGATCTGAGGCTGGCGGCGGAATATCTGGATATAGATATGGAAACCTTGGTGGCGCAACTCAATCGGGTCAGCGAGGAATTCAATCTGAACCTGGATCTGTACGACATGGCACCGATCCCGGTGCTGGTGCCCGAGGAGATCGAAGTCAGGCTGGAAACGGGAGGGGACGCTTCTGCGTCGCTCTTCTGCCTGGCTCCCCGGTCGAACCGGTTTGCCGAGGCTGAGGCCTGCCTGCGGGCTGCCACACTGACTGACGCAGACGCGGTACTGGACGTGCTGGTGACCGGGCTGCACCACGGCCTGGGCCTTAATCGCGTGGTGTTTGCGCGCCTTGACGAAAACGGGGAAAGGCTGGTGCCGGCTATCATGGAGGGGACCGACCATGAGCCGGATTTCAACCGGTTCACCGTGGCTCTCGGCGGCGGTCATCTGGTATCCGTGCTCATGAAACGACCGGCCTCGTTCTGGCTCAATCCCGGTAATGCAGAGGCGATGTGGCCGCAGGTGCCCGAGGCACTGCGAGAGGTCGTCGGCGTGCGGGATTTCCTGCTCCACTCCCTGTTTGTCGGCGAGCGTCCCATCGGCATGCTCTACGCCGACCGGCGTTCTCCGGCCTGTGCCCTGGACAGGCAGGCACAGGCCGGATTCAACCATCTGGCGGGGCTGGCGCAGGCTGAGTTGCTGCGGCTGGATCAGACGCTCGGTACCAGGCCTCGCCCTCGGGCCGAGCCGATCAGGACGCTGCGTTGATCAGCCCTTGCCGTAGCGGCGTTCGATGTACTGCGCCACCAGTTGCTGAAATTCCTCGGCGATGTGGTCGCCCTTGAGTGTGACGGTCTTTTCCCCATCCTCGTAGACCGGGGCTACCGGCATCTCGCCGGTGCCCGGCAGGCTGATACCGATGTTGGCATGCTTGCTTTCACCAGGGCCGTTGACCACGCAGCCCATCACCGCCACGGTCATCTCCTCGACACCCGGATAGCGTTTGCGCCACTCGGGCATGTTGTGGCGGATGTGGTTCTGGATGTCCTGGGCCAGATGCTGGAAATAGTCGCTGGAGGTGCGACCGCAACCGGGGCAGGCTACCACTGCCGGACTGAACCGGCGCAGTTCCAGACTCTGCAGGATCTCCTGGGCCACGATCACCTCCTTGACCCGGTCGGCACCCGGCTCCGGCGTGAGAGAGACGCGGATGGTATCGCCGATGCCTTGCTGCAGCAGCACTGCCAGAGCGGCGGTGGAGGCAACGATGCCCTTCACGCCCATGCCCGCCTCGGTCAGTCCCAGGTGCAGGGGATAGTCGCAGCGGGCGGCCAGTTCCGTGTAGACGCGGATCAGCGGCTGCACCCCGCTGACCTTGCAGGACAACAGGATGCGGTCGTGGGGCAGGCCGATCTCCTCGGCGCGCCGGGCGCTGCTCAGGGCGGATTCGATCAGCGCCTCGCGGTTGATATCCTGGATGTCCAGGGGCTGATCCCGGCGGGCGTTCTCGTCCATCATGCGGGCCAGCAGTTCCTGATCCAGACTGCCCCAGTTGACGCCGATGCGCACCGGCTTGTCATGGCGGCAGGCCATCTCGATCATCTGGGCGAACTGGGTATCGCGACGGGCGCCTCGGCCTACATTGCCCGGGTTGATGCGCAGCTTGGCCAGGGCCTCGGCGCAGGCCGGATACTTGCTGAGCAGGCGATGCCCGTTGAAATGAAAATCCCCCACCAGAGGCACATTCAGGCCCATGGCATCGAGGCCTTCACGGATGCGGGGGACGGCAGCGGCGGCTTCTTCGGTGTTGACCGTGATACGCACCACTTCCGAACCACCCCGGGCCAGGTCGGCCACCTGGCGGGTGGTCCTTTCCACGTCGGCGGTATCCGTGTTGGTCATGGACTGCACCACCACCGGAGCATCACCGCCAACCACCACATGGCCGACGCGGACGGGGACGGTGACATGGCGACGATAACCTGGGATATTGGAAGTCATCAGTTTGCGCCTTCAAGCGTCTGGATCGTGAGAGTGCGCCATCTTATCAGGATTTGGATGGACGGTGGTCCCGTGCCCGCCCAGGTTGACGGTTCCGGCCGCTCACCCCATAATCCCCACCCTTATCCGAGCAATGGTGACCTGCACCGGTCCCCTCGCGACAATAAGCTGTGAACCCCGCCAGGCCCGGAAGGGAGCAACGGTAACAGTGGACTTGGGCGCCGGGGTGTGGCTGGTGTGGGTTGCCACCCCCCTTCAAGTAACGTATGCGTGCAGGTTTTCCGGCAGGGCTGGTCTTGTCGCCCCCGGGGCCGCTACCATGGCGCGATTCCAAGTGTCGTCCACGGAGTGCGCCATGACTCAGCCACGTTTCATTCTTCTTGCCGCCCTTGCCTTGATCTGCCTGGGGTGGTTTGCCCAGGCGGGTGCTGCCGAACTCCAGATCCGCGACCTTGAAGTCGGCGACGGTCCACGGGCCGATCGTCACCATGCCCTGCAGGTGCATTACACCGGCTGGCTGGAAGACGGTACCCGGTTTGATTCCAGCCATGAACGGGGCGAGCCCCTGAGCCTGATCCTGGGGCAGGGGCAGGTCATCCCCGGTTGGGAGATGGGTCTTGTGGGCATGCAGGCTGGCGGCAAGCGGGAACTGATCATCCCGCCTCAACTGGCCTACGGTGAGCGCGGCGCCGGTCGGGTGATCCCACCCAATGCCACCCTGCGTTTCGAACTGGAACTGGTGGCGGTGGAGCCGCCGCCCTTCACCAACGTGAGCAATGACGAACTGGCCGAACTGATTGCCGCCGGGGTCAAGGTCATCGACATCCGGCGCCCGGAGGAATGGCGCGAGACAGGAGTGGTGGAAGGCAGCTACCTGATCACCGCCTTTGACGCCAATGGCCGCTTCGTGCGCAGTTTCCCCCGCCATCTGACCCGAGTGGTGGAGCGGAACGAGCCCTTCGTGCTCATTTGCCGGGTGGGCAACCGCACCGGCGTCCTGGCCCGGTTCATGGCGGAAGAAGCAGCTTACACCCAGGTGATGAATGTGACCGACGGCATCCTGGGCTGGTTGGGGGAGGGGCGCACTGTCAGCAGCGACTGCCCCAGCCTGCAGTCCGGTCAGCGTTGCTGAGCGCGGAAGGGATCCCGGTTCATGTCACCGCATCGTTATCGTTTGATCATTTCCTGTCCTGACCGAGTGGGCATCGTTGCCGCCGTGAGCGGCTTTCTGGCCAGTCACGGCGGTTCCATCACCGAGGCCAGCCAGCACTCGGATGCCTCCACCGGCTGGTTCTTCATGCGTTACGAGATCGATGCCGGCACGCTGCCCTTCGATCTCGACGGTTTCTGCCGGGCCTTCGAGCCCATCGCCGGGGAGTTCGCCATGCAGTGGCACGTCACCGACGCCCGTCTGCCGCGGCGCGTGGTGCCCCTGGTGAGCAAGCTGGATCACTGTCTGACGGATCTGCTCTATCGCTGGCGCTCCGGGGATCTGCCCATGGACATCCCCTGCGTGATTTCCAACCACGAGGACATGCGGGACTATGTGGAGTGGCACGGGATTCCTTATCACCATGTTCCGGTGGACCGGCAGGACAAGGCATCGGCCTTTGCCCGGGTTTCCCAACTGGTGGACGAGGCCCGCGCGGACGTGGTGGTGCTGGCCCGCTACATGTAGATCCTGCCCCCGGACATGTGTGCCCGTTATGCCGGGCGCGTGATCAATATCCACCACAGCTTCCTGCCGTCCTTTGTCGGCGCCAGGCCCTATCACCGGGCTTTTGATCGGGGGGTGAAGCTCATCGGCGCCACCTGTCATTACGTGACCGATCAACTGGACGAGGGGCCGATCATCGAACAGGACGTGATCCGGGTCCGGCACGACGACACGGTGGACGATCTGGTGCGACTGGGGCGCGACGTGGAGCGGGCCGTGCTGGCCCGAGGGCTGCGTTACCATCTGGAAGACCGGGTGCTGGTGTACGGCAACAAGACGGTGGTGTTTGATTGAATATCGCCGGGGGACAACAAAAAAGCCACCGTTTCCGGTGGCTTTTTTGTACTTTTGTATGGCGGAGAGGGAGGGATTCGAACCCTCGATACGGGGTTACCGTATACACACTTTCCAGGCGTGCGCCTTCGACCGCTCGGCCACCTCTCCGCTGATTGTTTCGCCGCGCAGTGGCAGCGATTGATCCGGTGGGCCTGGCCCGTCCCGATCAAGGTGCCGAAAGATACCTGAATCTTTCGGCTTTGGCAAATCCCTTTGCCGATTTTTTCTAGCCATCCTTGCGCGGAGGGGTCCCGCCCTGGGGCAGGTAGCTGGCGGGGAAGGCGGTGACGTTGGCGCCCAGCTCGCTGATCTTGGCCACGCCTTCCTTTTCCACCTCGTCGATGCGGATGATGGCATGCATCGGGATCAGGCTGCGGGTGACGGATGCAAACTCGGTCTTGAGCTTCTCCTCGCCCGGGTCCACCACGATGGCGCTGCGCTCGCCGAAGATC
Source organism: Ectothiorhodospira sp. PHS-1 (assembly GCF_000225005.1). NCBI lineage: Bacteria > Pseudomonadati > Pseudomonadota > Gammaproteobacteria > Chromatiales > Ectothiorhodospiraceae > Ectothiorhodospira > Ectothiorhodospira sp. PHS-1. The sequence goes on from NZ_AGBG01000032.1 coordinate 12,932, forward strand.
AACTCTTCCACCACCACGAAACCATACATCTCACTCTGGTACACCTGGCGGGCGAAGACCTCGTACACCTTGCCCTGGTTGATGAAACAGACTCGATAGATATGCTTGGAACTGGCCATGTCGCCTCTGCAAAGGGGATGACGGAATACCGCCGCCCCCGGATGGGGGCGGGCAGGGCATTCTATCAGAGCGGGCCGATGCACCCGCGTCTACCACAGGGTCCCGTTGCGCCAGTCCCGGATCACCAGCCCCAGTAGTACCAGGATGCACAGGGTGGTGATGACGGTGGACGTGACGATCAGCACGGTCAGGAATTCAACGGATGCCATGGCATGCTCCCGGGTTCAATGTCTGGGCGGCGGTTCCTTGAGGGTTTCCCAGTCAAAGGACTGGGGCCACAGCCAGGTGGTCAGCAGCACGATCACCATGGACACGGCCGCACCCACCAAGGCACCCACGTAGAAACCGATCAGGAAATAGGCGCTGATCCCCGCCAGGCTGCCCAGCACCATGGCCAGGGAAGCACCGATGCGGTTGGTCCGACGCCAGTACAGCCCGGCGGCGATAGGCCAGATGGTGCTGGCCACGAAGGCCCCGGTGAAATGCAGCAGTTCCGCCAGGGTGGTGATGCGCGGCAGGCAGAGCAGCCAGGCAATGACCCCCAGCAGCAGAATGGTGACCTTGGTGGCGGTGCGCAGATGGGCCGCCGTGGCCTGGGGGCGCAGGTGCCGGTAGTAGATGTCCCGCACCACCAGCATGGCCGTGGCCGCCAGCAGGGAGTCCAGGCTGGAGGCCAGGGCGGCAAACACCATCACCAGCACGATGATGGCCCCCGCCAGCCCCAGCAGTTCCGAGGCGACGATGGGACCCACCATGTCGGCGGCGGGAATGTTCACCCCCAGTGCCGGTGCGGCCAGGGCGATGAAACCGGCGACGATGGGGATCGGCGCCCAGAAGATGCCTGCCAGCAGGTAGGCCCACATGCCCACCCCCTCGCGGAAGGAATAGGCCCGGGTCCACCACACGTTGGAATGGAAGATCTCCCCCATGCCGAACAGCAGGTTGTTGAACAGGAACATGATCGCCGCCGGCATCAGCAGGGTGAGCAGTTCCGGTCGTTCCAGCCGCAGACTGAGGTGAATCTCGTCAAAGCCGATGCGACCGATCACCAGCCAGGCGATGGCCACCAGGCCGACCAGGATCAGGATCGACTGGATGAAGTCGGTGCCGATGACGGCGCGAAAGCCGCCGATCAGGGTGTAGGCCACGCAGGCCGCCAGGATCACCGTCATGCCCTGCCAGTAGGGGATGCCGGAGAGGGCATGGGTGAGCACGCCGCCGGCCATGCCCAGGCTCACCAGCCAGCCGAAGCTGTAGAAGATGGAAATGGCCAGGAAGATCCGCCAGGCGAGATGGCCGTAGCGCAGACGGACGAAGTCGCCGCTGGTATAGCCATAGGGCATGAGCAGCCGAATGCGCTTGGCCAGCGGGGCGAACAGCAGCAGACCCACGGAACCCAGTGCATAGCCGATCATGCCCCATAGACCGATCTGATAGGCCAGCTGCGGGGCCATCATGGTGGTGTTGCTGGTGACCCAGGTGGCCATGGCGGTGGCGGTCCCCACCGCCAGCCCCACCTTGCGTCCGGCCAGCACGAACTGATCCAGCTCCTTGTCCCGGCGGCCGAAGTACCAGCCAAGACCCACGTACAGGGCGGTGAACAGGGCGATCAGCAGCCAGGCCAGCCACGGTTCCAGAATGGCGGTTTCCTGAATGCTCATCGGATTCTCCTGCCGGTGACGATCAGGGCGATGGTGGCCAGGAAGACAACGGCGCCCACGCCAAAGAGGGTCAGGGCCTGATGGAGTGCGTGATGCCTGACCTCGACGGTCAGGGGCGGACTCCAGTCGGAACGGGAATCGTCGGCCAGGGTGGCCTGGACCCGATAGTGAAAGGTGCCGTCACCGCGGCCGCTGATCACGGTGGCCCGGTCGGCGCCTTCGTAGAGAACCCGCGCCTCCTGGAAGTCGGTGGCGCGGGATTCTTCCAGGCGGTAAATGGCGCCGTCGGCCTCTTCCAGGCCCCAGCGGAGCTGGTAATAACCGGCACGGGCGGTCTGGGTGGTGGCATCCAGCGTGGGCACGCCCTGGGCGAGGACGGACGTCGGCATCAGCAGGATGATGCTCAGTGCGAATGCCCACAGGGCATGGGGTGCATGACGATGTGGCATGGCGGTCTCCGCTCGCAACGGGCTTTCTTCCTCGTTTTTTTACCCTAGACCCCCGGGAAACCCGGGTCAAGGCCGCTTCCGTGCCTTAAAACCCCCAAATTGTTTGCACCATCCACCTCCTGTGGCCTAATTTATGCGCCCCTGGACTCCCCTGGAATCACTCATGTACTGGTCTTCGGTGCTCCGTGTCGTCGGGCTGCTGCTGATGCTGTTCAGCGTCACCATGCTGCCGCCGGCACTGGTGGCGATCATTTACGACGACGAGGGGTTGGTGCCGTTTCTGGTGTCCTTCGGAGTGATCCTGGCCGTCGGTACCCTGATCTGGCTACCGGTGTGTCGTCGCCGTCAGGAACTGCGCACCCGTGACGGCTTCCTGGTGGTGGTGCTGTTCTGGACCGTGCTGGGCCTGTCCGGCGCCCTGCCGTTGACCCTCTCTCATGCCCCCAGCATCTCCATCACCGATGCCGCCTTTGAAAGCATGTCCGGGCTCACCACCACCGGGGCCACGGTGCTGACCGGGATCGACGATCTGCCGGAGTCCATCCGCTTCTATCGCCAGCAGCTGCAGTGGCTGGGGGGCATGGGCATCATCGTGCTGGCGGTGGCCATCCTGCCCATGCTGGGGGTCGGGGGCATGCAGCTCTATCGGGCCGAGACTCCGGGGCCGGTGAAGGACTCCAAGCTTACCCCCCGCATTGCCGAGACCGCCAAGGCCCTGTGGTACATCTATCTCACCCTGACCATCGCCTGTGCCACCGCCTACTGGGCGGCGGGGATGAGCTGGTTCGATGCCATCGGCCACAGTTTCTCCACCGTGGCCATCGGCGGTTTCTCCACCTACGACGCCAGCATCGGTCATTTCGACAGTCCACTGATTTCCATGATCTGTGTGGTCTTCATGCTCATCGCCGGCATCAATTTCGCCATGCATTTTCTGGCCTGGCGAACCCGTTCCTTCCGGCACTATCTGCGAGAACCCGAGGTGCGCTGGTTCATCGGCATCATGGTGACCACGGGGATCGTGGTCACGACCACCCTGATGCTGACCCGGCACTACGGCGGTTGGGGCGACACCCTGCACCAGGCCATCTTTCATACCGTCTCCATCGGCGTCACGGCGGGTTTCGTCACCGACGGCGTTGATCAGTGGCCCCTGTTCCTGCCGGTCCTGCTGGTGCTGGTGGCCTTCATCGGCGGCTGTGCCATGTCCACCGGCGGGGGGATCAAGGTGATCCGGTTCATGCTGCTGATCAAGCAGGGGTACCGGGAGGTGATCCGACTGGTGCACCCCCAGGCCCAGGTGATCATTAAGGTCGGCGGCAAGCCGGTGCCCGACCGGGTGGTGGATGCGGTGTGGGGGTTTTTTGCCACTTATGTGGCGTTGTTCGGTCTGATGATGATGATCCTGATGGCCACGGGGCTGGATCAGGTGACGGCGTTTTCCGCGGTGGCGGCCAATATCACCAATCTGGGGCCGGGACTGGGGGAGGTGGCGGCCAATTACAGCAGCATCAGCGACCCGGCCAAGTGGGTGCTGATGTTTGCCATGCTGTTGGGGCGATTGGAGGTCTTCACCCTGCTGGTGCTGTTCACCCCGGCTTTCTGGCGCCACTGATCCGATAAGATTTTCCTTATGTCAAAGAAACATCCCATCATCATTTGTCTGCGTGTCTGGGTTCGCGGCCAGGTTCAGGGGGTCGGGTTCCGGCCCTTCATTCATGGGCTTGCCACGGAGCTGGGGCTGTCCGGTTGGGTGCGTAATGATCCCGCCGGCGTCGAGCTCATGATTCAGGGACCACGGCCGGCGGTGGACCAGTTCCTGCATCGGCTGGCTCATCATCCGCCACCCCTGGCCCGCGTGGATGTGGTCGAAACCAATCCGCTCGAACCCATTCCGCAAATGTGCGGCTTTGCCATCGTGCCCAGCGTGGGCGGCGCCATTGCCACTGGCATGACCCCGGATGCGGCTGTCTGCCCCCAGTGCCTGGAGGAGCTTTTCGATCCGGGCAATCGCCGCTACCGCGATGCCTTCATCGGGTGTGCCCATTGCGGTCCTCGCTACACGGCCATGACGGCCATCCCCTATGACCGCGCCCATACCAGCATGGCCTCCTTTACCATGTGCGCCGCTTGTCATCAGGAATACCAGGACCCTGGTCAGCGCCGCTTTCACTCCCAGCTCAATGCCTGTCCCGAGTGCGGTCCCCGGCTGAGCCTGCTGGACCCCGGCGGCATGCCGTTGCCGGTGGATGACGTCATCCGGGCGGCACTGCAACAGATCCGGGAAGGCAAGATTCTGGCGGTCAAGGGCCTGGGGGGCTTTCACCTCATGTGCGATGCCCGCAACGAGGACACCGTCGCCCGGCTGCGGGCGCGCAAGCAGCGGGAGGAAAAGCCCTTTGCCATCATGGCCGCCAACCTGGCCTCGATCCGGGATCTGGTGCACTTTTTGCCGGAAGAGACACACCTGCTCAAGGGCTATGCGCGGCCCATTGTCCTGCTGCGCCGAAGGCCCGACAGCCGTCCCTCCCTGGAAGGGGTGGCCCCGGGGATGCAGCGCCTGGGCGTGATGCTTCCCTATACCCCCCTGCAGTATCTGCTGTTCCACGAGGCCGCCGGACGGCCCGACGGCACTCGCTGGGTGCAGGAAGAACCCCAGTCCCTGCTGCTGGTCTGCACCTCGGCCAATCTCTTCGGTGAGCCGGTCATCATCACCAACCAGGGCGCGGTGGACCGGCTGGGGCATATCGCCGATGCTCTGCTGGTGCATAACCGGGACATCCGGGTGCGCTGTGACGACAGCGTGGTCCGCATGACGGCGACCGGTCCGGGCTTTCTGCGGCGGGGGAGGGGCTTCACGCCGGAGCCGGTGCGTATGCCCCGGACCGGCCCCTGTGTTCTGGGCACCGGGGCCTGGTATAACAACACTGCCTGCATCACCCGCGGGCAGCAGGCCTTTTTGTCCCAGCATGTGGGGGATCTGGACAGTCCCGCCAGTTGCCGAGCTCTGGACGAGACCGTGGAGCACCTGATGCTGCTGCTGCGCATTCGCCCCGAGCGCATCGCCTGTGACCTGCATCCGGATTACTACAGCACCCGCCTTGCCATGCGTCTGGCCAAGGTGCTGGATGTGCCATTGCTGCGGATCCAGCACCATCATGCCCATCTGGCGGCGGTCCAGGCGGAGCACCAGCTGGACCGTCCCGTGCTTGGGCTGGCCCTGGACGGTTACGGCCTGGGGGATGACGGTACCGCCTGGGGTGGGGAACTGATGCGCATCGACGGCGCCCGTTACCAGCGTCTGGGGCATTTGCGTTCCCTATTGTTACCCGGTGGCGACCAGGCCACCCGTGAACCCTGGCGCATGGCCGCCGCGGTCCTGCATGCTCTCGGACGGGCAGACGAGATCCCGGATCGGTATCAGGTCTTTGCCGCCGCCCAGGGCCTGCCCAAGCAGATGGACACCGAACGCAATCCCCACCTCACCACCAGTCTGGGGCGCCTGTTCGATGCGGCGTCCGCCTTGCTGCGGGTGAAATGGGTGGCCCGTTTCGAGGGGCAGGCCCCCATGCTGCTGGAAGGGCTGGCCGCCCGCCACGGCCCGGAAGTTCCCCTGTCCGGGGGGTGGGTGATGGAGCAGGGGGTGCTGGATTTCATGCCCTTGCTGGCCCGACTTGCCGACGGCATGGATCCGGGGGCGGGCGCCGGCGTCTTTCATGCCACCGTGGCCCAGGGTCTGGCTTGCTGGCTGATCGAGGCGGCCAAGGCTCAAGGCATTCGTGACCTGGTGCTGGGGGGCGGCTGCTGTCTCAACCAGGTGCTGATGCAGGATCTGGTGGAGCGGCTGACCGGTGCCGGCTTCCGGGTTTATAAGCCGCAATGGTCGCCGCCCAACGACGGCGGTCTGAGTCTGGGGCAGGCCTGGATCGCCATGCAGGCCCCGATCTGATCACCCCCCGAACCATGAATTCGAGTCTGTCTGGAGTCTCAACGACGTCAAGGCGCTCAATGCCCGGGTTGAGCAGTGGATTCGGGAGAATGCCGCCGAACTCATGCAACCTCGTCCGGGCAAATGATCCACTCGGGCAGGTGTACTGTCCATTCATTCAGCCATAATGCTAAGATATCGTGATTGTTAATGTTTTAGGTAATAACAATCAATTATGGCCAACTTTTCAACCCATGTGGCAGTTGCCGGCATGGCTGCCACGGGCATGGCCTCGGGGATTGCCGTCACCGGCATGCTCTCCTGGCCGGACAGCCTGGTCCTGGGTGTGTTCCTGGTGGCGGGTACCCTGTTGCCCGACATTGACGTGGATGGCGGCCGGCCCCAGCGTTGGCTGTTTTCCCTGCTGGCGCTGGCGGCGGCCATCGTTGCCTCCAGCCTGACGGTCCAGATGCAGACCACGCCCCTGTTCACCCTGCCCGGGCAGACCGTTTCCTGTGAAGCCATCGCCGTGGGGTTTCTGGTCTGGTTGCTGATCCGCTATCCCGCCGCCTTCCTGTTCCAGAAACTCACCCGTCACCGGGGGTTGTGTCATAGCCTGGTGGTGGGCGGTCTGTGGGGACTGGGCTGGATCTGGCTGGGACTCCATTGCCTGGCGGCCGAACCCCTGCTCATCTGGCTGCAGGGGATCGCACTCTTCATCGGGTTTTTGATTCATCTCGTACTGGATGAACTCTACAGCGTGGACATCAACAACGCACGGATCAAGCGATCCTTCGGATCCGCCCTTAAAATCTGGGAACCGGCCTTTCCTTCCGGTTCCCTGCTGGCCACGGCGGCCCTCGTGACCCTGGTGTGGTTGCTGCCCTATCCGGGGGAACTGGTTCACTGGCTGCGTGGAGGCATGCTGTTGCTGGGCTAGTCCATCGCGACTTGCCCGGATGAACGCAATGCCCCACCGGGAGGATGCTGGCGTCGGGCTCTGTTAAGCTTGTCTGATCGACCGGTGAGGAACTTGCGCGCCCCCATGATTCGCCGTTTTTCTCTTTTCAGCCTGGGCCTGTTGCTCCTGCTGTTTGGTGCCGTGCCACGGGCGGATGATTTGCCCCACTACTGGGACATGGACAGTTACCTGGCGCGCTACCCACTACAGGGGGCGCTGCTCCAGGATTTCACCGAGCGGGTGAGAAGCCCGCCTTCGCCGCCATCCGCCGACGAACGGCCCGCCGCCAGGGTGGCCGTGCTGTATCCCGGCCTGCAGGCCTCGGACTACTGGCGGCGCAACCTGACGGCCTTCAGTCGCCGTGCGCAGGCTCTCGGCCTTGATCTCTCCATTACGGTTCACTCCAGCCAGCCCGGCGGTATCGATCCCATGTTGCAGGTGGAGCAGTTGCAGGAGGCGCTGTCCGGGCAGCCCGATTATCTTGTCTATACCCTGGATACGCCCATTCATCATCGTTTGGCCGAGCGCTTGCTGGCCTTGTCCTCCCCGGATAGAGCCGGCCCCAGGATCATTCTCCAGAACGTCACCACTCCCTTGCGTGCCTGGGACGGCATGCAGCCATTCCTTTATGTGGGATTTGATCATGTCGAGGGCTCGCGCATGCTGGCCCGCCACCTGATCAAGGCCACCGGAGGGGAGGGGGACGTGGTGGTGCTCTTTGCCGGTGATGGCTACATCAGCGAGGCCCGGGGAGGTACCTTCATCCGTGAAATCGCCGCCTTTCCTGATCTGAGGCTCCGCAATACCTATCTTACCCATCTGCAGATGGATGTGGCCCGGCGGGCGACCGAGGATGCGCTGGCGCGGTATCCGGATCTGGTACTGATCTATGCCTGCGCCACCGACATTGCTCTTGGGGCCGCAGTGGCCGCAGCCGGCGCGGGCCGTCAGGGGGAACTTCTCATCAATGGCTGGGGGGGAGGCGCCAACGAGCTATCCCTGATCCGATCCGGTGCGCTGACGGCCACCGTCATGCGCATGAACGACGATGCCGGGGTGGCCATGGCCGAGGCCATTGCGATGGATCTGCGGGGGCAGGGCCATCGGGTACCTCAAGTCTTTTCCGGGGAAATGGTGCTGGTGCCCCGTGACATGGATGCCGCCGTCATCGACAATCTCAAACAGCGGGCTTTTCGCTATTCCGGTCCGCCCCCAGGGGTGAGTGCTGGCCCCGTTCTTTCGTCGCCTTCCTCGGACCGTTAACCGGAAAATCACCAGCCCATGGCCAGACGCACACTGATCACCACGATCGTTGCCGCCCTGGGCGGCGGCATGGTGCTGTTCAGTGTACTGGCCGTGGTGCTGACCATCCAGGGGACACGTCAGGCGACGTTGTCCGAACTGCAACGCGGCTTTGATCGTAGCGCGGCACTGGCCACCCTGATCCTGGATCAGGAAATCGAGGGCATCCAGCGCATGAGCCATGAAATCATGCGTCTACGTCCCTTGCAGCAGGCGGTTCTGGAAGGGCGTCGGGATCTGGCGGAGCACCTGTTGTTGCGCCAGGCCCAGTTTGATCTGCAGGGTGTCTTTGACGGCCTTGTCATCAGTCGCGAAGACCAGGCCCGCTGGGTGGACGGAGGCTTTGCCATCTATCGCCGGGAGGCCCTGCTGGATTGGCTATCCCATCAGCACGAGCAGCAGGATGGACTGGCGGATACCCGGCTGCATGTCATGGTGGACGGGGATGGAAGACCCCATCTGGTGCTGGTGGTGTCCCGGCACTTTCGGGATCCGGATACCGGGCGCCGGCTGGGCAGTCTCAAGGGTGCCGTGGTCCTTTCCGATCGCCTGAGTCTGTTCAATCGGGTCAGGCAGGCGGCCGGTCTGGAGGGATTGGGCTGGATGGTTGACGGCCGGCTCTTTGTCGGGCCGCTACCGGCCGATGCGCTCATTATGGATGTCTGGTCCCGGTTGCCGTCAGCCGATCCGGCCAACGACCGATCCGTCCGTGAAGCTTCCGTCCACATCGCCCGGCGACCCATGAGCCTGGTCACCCTTGACCAAGTACCGGTCATGGTCATGAGCGTGGCGGACGCCCGCGCCGAAGCCCGTGTCCTGATCACCGTGATGACCCTGTTGGCGACGGTGATTGTCATCGTCATGTCGGGTCTGTTGCTGTTTTTGACCCGTTTTGTCGCCTTGCCCTTGCGGCGCCTGGCTGAGCAGGCACGGCAGTTGCCCGTGGGGCCGCTACGTCCCCTGACCACGCCCCGTTTCCATGTCGACGACGAACTGGGTCAGCTGGTGAATGCCTTCAATGATCTCATTCGTCGCATCTCGATCCACCAGCATGAGTTGGACCGGATGGCGCATTACGACATCCTCACGGGCGTGCCCAATCGTCGGTTGCTGGCCGATCGCATTTCTCAGGCTATTGCCCGCGCCCGCAGGAACCGCTCACCGCTGGCCATCTGCTATCTGGATCTGGATGGTTTCAAGCCCATCAACGATCGCTTCGGCCATGCCATGGGAGATCGCTTGCTGCTGGTTATCGCTGATCGCCTCAAGGCCCTGTTGCGCGCCGATGACACCCTGGCCAGGCTGGGAGGCGACGAGTTCGTGCTCCTGTTCAATAATCTGGATGACGCCAACGAGGCACACAGTCTTTTCGAGCGCATGCTCACCGCCGTGGCCGAGCCGGCGATCCTGGACAGTGTCTGCGTGCGCCTGTCCGCCAGCATGGGGGTGACCTTCTTCCCCCGCGACGACCACGACGCCGATACCCTGATCCGGCACGCGGACCAGGCCATGTATCAGGCCAAGGAGGCCGGAAAGAACCGATATGCCGTCTTTGACCTGGACCAGAGCCTCCGCCACCAGAGTCGGATGGAGTTCATCAAGTCCATGGCCACGGCGCTACAGGATGGGCAATTCCTGCTGCATTACCAGCCCCGTGTGGACCTGGTCAGCGGTCGGGTGACCGGGGCCGAGGCTCTATTGCGTTGGCAGCATCCGCAGCGGGGCTTTCTCTTGCCCGGGAGCTTCCTTGGCGAACTCAACGGCAGCGAGCTGGAATCCCAGGTGGGCCGCTGGGTCATCGAACAGGCCCTGTGGCAGATGGCCAATTGGAAGGATCAGGGACTGCATCTTCACATCAGCGTCAATGTCAGTGCGGATCATCTTCTGGAGCCGGGCTTTGCCGATTATCTGGAGGCGGCGCTGGCGCGTCATCCCCAGTTACCGCGCGAGTCCCTGGAATGTGAAATACTGGAAACCGCCACCTTCAGCGATCTCTACCAGGCGGGCAGTGTCATTGCCCGCTGCAAGAAGCTGGGGGTCCGGTTTGCGCTGGATGATTTCGGCACCGGGTATTCCTCGCTGGCCTATTTTCGCAGCCTGCCGGTGGACGTGCTCAAGGTGGATCGCAGCTTCGTCATGGACATGCTGGAAGACCCCAATGATCTGGATATCGTCGAGAGCATCGTGGGGTTGGCCGCCACCTTCAACAAGGAGATCATCGCCGAGGGGGTGGAGAGCATGGAGCAGGCCGCCTGTCTGATTCGTCTGGGTTGCCGCCATGCCCAGGGGTACGGTATTGCCCGTCCCATGTCGCCGGAGGCGTTGCCTGCCTGGATTCGGCAATGGTCGAAAAGGCCTCCCGCGCTGGCGATCCATCTTGGCGAAGGACTGCAAGGGGACCTTAACCTCACAGTGGCAGTGCGTGGCTATCAGCGCTGGTTCGATGGGATGATGCTCAGTATCCAGGAGACCCATCAGCTTCCGGATGATCTATTCAATACCCGCTTTGTCCGCTGGTACAACGGCAGTGGATCGGCCCGTTACGGCATGCATGAGGCCTTTGCAGACCTCTGGGCAGCCCATGCCAGAGTACACGAGCTGCTCTTGTCCCTGGCGGAGCACAAACGGGACGGCGCAATGCCCCCGCAACTGCATGCCCTGCTGCCTGAGCTTCAGGCGGCTCGGGGCCAGATGCTGGCATGCTTTGCCAGGCTGGAACGTCGTGGCGCGGTAGGAGAGGAGATGAGCGGGCGGCGCCGGAGCCTCTGAAGCACGCGCCTCCCGAGCAATGGGCGGGACAGATAGCGGCTTTTGCTCAAGTGTTTTCCCGCTGAGGGGGCTAAGTCATGCCCAGGCAAGGATAAACTGGCGCTATCCACAGAAGCTGTGGATAAGTGTGTGGATACCATGTCCGCAAACCGCTCAAGGCCCCATCCCTCCGTGGATTGTCTTAAAATGGTCATGAAATAACCATCTATTAAAAATTAATGAAATCATATGGTTATGATTTTTTGGTTTTCTGGAAGGTGCATGTTGACAGCTGTTCATCAGATGGTTTAGAGCATCCATCATCTGTGCATAATATCACTGCCATTCCCTGCCTGTGGCCACTGCAAGGTCAGACTGCTACCATGAAACACCCCTTTTGTTCCTTCTGGAGTCATGCATGATGCGTGTCCTTCGTCCGGCCTTCATCGCCGGCTCCCTCTTGTTGCTTTCCCATGGTGCCTTGGCGACGGATCTGAATATTCAACCAGGCGATTGGGAATTTACCAATGTCACCCGCATTCTCGGGAACAGTGCCTTTCCCGAGCACAGCACCACCAATCGCCAGTGCATCACGGCGGAAGACGTGGCCCGAGATCCGCAATTCCTGGAACTGAGTGAACACTGTGAACTGTCCAATCTTCAGGTGACGTCCGACGCCATGCGCTACGACATGGTCTGTCGAGAAAACGGGATGGAAGTCCAGATGACGGCGGACATGCGATTCCAGGGCGACCGTCTCAGCGGACAGGTCAATGCGGAACTGGAAGGTCCCATGGGGACGATGCCCATGCAGACGGATATTACGGCTCGCAGGATGGGTGAGTGTCCCTGAGCAGCTCAGGTTCGGAGCCCCGTGATCATGCTGCAGGCCGTCATCATCATCCTGTTGTGCCAGCTGGCGGGTGAAGTCACCGTATTGCTGCTGGCTCTGCCTTTTCCGGGGCCGGTACTGGGAATGCTGCTGTTGTTTGTCGGACTCTTGATCCGTGGCGAAACCCCTCCGGCACTCAAGGCCTTCAGCGATACCCTGCTGCGTTACCTGGCCCTGCTGTTCGTGCCCGCGGGCGTCGGCCTGATGGTCCATTTCGGCCTGGTGGCCCGGGACTGGCTGCCCATCCTGCTGGCACTGCTGGTCAGTACCGTCCTGGCGCTGGTGGTCACGATGCTGGTGCTTACCGGACTGATCCGGCTGCGGGAACGGTCTCATGAATGAGGACTTCACCGACATCTGGGCCTTTCTCGCCGCCAGTCCTCTGCTCTGGCTCACCATGACGCTGCTGGTGTTTCAGATCAGTCTCTGGCTCAATCGGCGTCTGGGCGGCAGCATGGTCCTGCATCCGGTTCTGCTGTCCATGACCCTGCTGATCGGCATCCTTTTGCTGACGGGGACCGACTACGACACCTACTTCGATGGCGCCCAGTTCATCCATTTCATGCTAGGGCCGGCGACCGTGGCCCTGGCCATCCCGCTGTATGAGAACCGTCACCAGATCCGGCAGTTGCTGTTACCCCTGTTGTTAGCCGGATTCACAGGTGCCTTCGTGGCTGCCGTGAGCGCGGTTCTGGTGGCCGCCGCCCTGGGCGCGGATCGCATTACCCTGTTGTCCCTGGCGCCCAAATCGGTGACGTCACCGATTGCCATGGGGATCACCGAAAAGCTGGGCGGCCTGCCGTCCCTGACGGCGGCCCTGGTACTGTTGACGGGGGCCATCGGCTGCATGCTGTCACCCTTGCTCATTCATGTGCTGCGGATTCGTGACGACCGGGTGAAGGGGTTTGCCCTGGGGTTGTCCGCCCATGGCTTCGGCACTGCCCAGGCCTTCGGCATCAGCGCCACCGCCGGTGCCTTTGCCGGACTCGGGCTTAGCCTCGCGGGCATCATGACGGCCTTCCTGCTGCCGGGTGTGGCCCCTTGGTTGCCCGGTCTGATGCTGCCCTGAGCGGTGTCTGATCCGGCGCCCGTGCAACACAGCCTATAATCACTTCATACCCCCGTGAGAGGAAACCCGAGTAGCAATGGAAACCCAGCCGGCAGAAGACACTGTGATGGAGATCTACGTCACCAAATGGGCGCTGACCAAGGGCATTGTCAAGGTAGGGGCCCAGTATGCCTCGGAAGATCGCAAGAGCATTTCCTTTCGCCTGTTTTTCGATGATCTGGGCAAGATATTCACGCTACCGGAATATGCCCACAGTGGTGAATGGTTTCACTCCCTGGAGGAAGCCAGGGCGCAGGCCGAGAAGATGCGGGCCAAGGAAATCGCCATGCATCGGCAGACCATCGAGGAACTCAAGGCGAGGAAGATTCCCGTGATCACCGCCAGCAAGGGCATGAAGGGCAGGGGCGGCATGGCCAGGATCAGGGAAGAGCTACTGAGTGA
>NZ_AGBG01000031.1:0-26973 GCF_000225005.1 Ectothiorhodospira sp. PHS-1
CATTCCCCAGCCTGCATCCAGCACGGACTTGGCCATGCGGGTTTTAGCCAGACTGACACTACTCACGTTACCGACGAAGATGGCGCCATGCCGTTCCACCAGCATGCTGCTGAATTTATGGATGGCGTCCTTGCGCCGGTGTTTGATTTTTGCGTGGATGGCCTTGATCCGTTTTTTCTTTCCGGCCCGTTGCGCAATGCCCAGTTCTCTTTCCAAGGTTCGGTAGGGCTGGGTGGCCGACAAACGCCCGCCATCCGAGCAGGTGGCCACGTCCTTGAGTCCAAGATCAATGCCCACCGCACTGCGGCCTTCCGATCTTTCCTGAGCAGCAACCTCCACCTGCACATTAAAGTACCAACGGCCTCGGGCATCCTGGGAAAAACTCCCCGCACGGAATTTAAAGTTTTCAAGCCCGTAGCTGTCCCATACCCCAAAACTTTCCCCGGCAAAACGCACCTTGCCGCCTTCAAACCGCGCGGCACGGGACTTGAACGGAATCCAGCCCAGACTGCGACGAGGGCCACCGGACACCCGCCAGCGCAGTTTGCTTTTTTTGAACTGTTTTCGGGACTTGCCGTGGACCGCGATCACTTCCTGGATCGTGGCCGAACCAATCAGCCATCCACGGGCCTTGTTGATCCCGGCCAATGCTTTCTGGATGTCAAAGGGGTGCAACCACACTCCCTGAATCCAGCCCACCTCGGGCACGGGAACATGCCAAGCCTCATAGGCCATTTCATTGGCCAGATTCCAAACCTGATTGACCTCGAACGCCATGCGATCAAGCACCTTGGCGTGCCGGTCCTTCACCCGCACGCTCAGGCTCTTGATCACGGTTTTGGCGGCATCAGTCAACTCAAGGTCTCCAGATAGCGCGCCCACTTCTCGCGCTCTTTTGGGCGCTCGGATGTTTGCTGGTTTTCGATGTATTGCTTCACCACCGTCAGGGTCGCACCGCCCACCGTGGTCACAAAATAGCTATTGCTCCATAGCGTCGGTAACTTGCGCCGAAGATGCGGGAACTCTGCCCTCAGCAGACGCGAACTGCGCCCCTTGAGGGCTTTGACGAAGCGATGGATGCCCCACTGAGGGTCTACGCTCACCAGCAGGTGGATATGGTCCTGATCGGTTTCCATTTCGATGATTTCCACATCCATTGCTTCCGCCACTTCACGCGCAATGGCTTTTAGCCGATTCTCCACCTCACCCACCAATACCTTCCGCCGATACTTCGGGCAGAAAATGACATGGTACTGACAGGCGAACACCACGTTTTTGTTGGACCGGTATTCCATATCGACGGATTATTCCGAAGGCCTCAGGATAACACAAGCAATCACCGCCTTCGGCGAGCGCTATCCCTCCCCACGGCTAAAGCCGGGGGCTTCTCGCGCATCATGGTGAAAGCCGGGCTATGAGAACCCGGCCGATGAACAATGCCCCGTCTGTGGCGCGACCGTTTCCACCTCGAAGCGCACCACGCTGCGGCTTTCACGGCTGAACTCCACGCCGATCAGGTGAATCGGACAACCACGGACCCGGTATTTGTCGGCATAACCCTTGTCCTTGATCTGGGCCAGCGCTGTACCCTCCGGCTCCAGTTCCACCACCTTGAATTCAAACAGGTACACCTGGCGGTTGAACCTGACAGCCATGTCCAGTCGTCCGCCTGCGCTGCTCTCCTCCGGCACGATGTCCAGACCCAGAGCCGCGAAGCAGGCATAGAACACACTGGCGTAATAGCCTTCGTATCGAGCGATGGGATTTCGGCGGTGCCAGTCGGCGGGGATACCGGCAAAAAAGCTGGTGAACAGAGCCTCAAGACCGGTAAAGTCATTGGCCATCAGCAGGTCATGCAATTGCGTGATCTGTCCGGCATATTCCGCCGGGTTCGGACGCAGGCGCTGCAGCAGGGCGCCGTTCAGGCTTGACCGCACTTCCAGGTTGGGGTAACGCAGACGGTACTGGGCAAAGCCCCCGATGCGGCGGACCGACTCGATCGTGAGGTAACCAGTCTGGAACATGAGGGCTTCGATGGAAATATCGCCGATCTCGAAGGCGGACAGCAGGGACTCAGGCGCACTCAGGCGCTCCAGGGAAGGCGACAGGACATGTCGCTCCATCAGCAGATCCACCAGGAAAGTCGGTGTGCCCGTCTCAAACCAGTAGGGACGCATCTCCCGGTTGCGAAACAACAACAGGGCATCAAAGGGGTTGTAGACAGCGTCACCGGTCCAGTTGTAGCCGTTGTACCATTGCCTGACCTCTTCCCGGTCCAGGCCTTCAAGCTCGGGGGCGAATACCGTATCCAGATCGGACTCGGTGTAGCCGCAGATGGCGGAGTAGCGGGCGTTGACCGTGATGTCTTCCAGGTTGTTCAGACCTGAAAACAGGCTCACCTTGCTGAACTTGGAAACCCCGGTGAGCATGGCGAAGCGGATGTGGGCATCGGAGTCCTTGATCATGGAGTAGAGATTGCGCAGGCCGTCACGGATTTCCATCGCCACTGCCGGGCGGGACAGGTTGTCCAGAATCGGCTTGTCATATTCATCCACCAATACCACAACCCGCCTGCCCGTGGCGGCGTGGGCGTGACGGATCAGTTCGGCAAGACAGCCCGCGGGATCGGAGGGTGAACTACAGGTCAGGCCCAGTCGCTCCTGGTTGGCAACCAGGATATTGATCGTGTTGCGCTCCAGCTCGATACGATCTCGCACCACGCCGCCGCCGAAGCTGAGGCGGATGACCGGGTGACGAACCTGCCAGTCCCAGTGATCGTGGACATGCAAGCCGCGGAACAGGGGCTCGTTGGACTCGAACAGTTCGGCCAACGTGTCGATGAAAAGGCTTTTGCCGAAACGGCGGGGGCGGGAAAGGAAGTAGTACTTGCCCTGTTCGATCAGTTGTCGTGCATAAGTGGTCTTGTCGACATAGTAGAAATCCTCTTCGCGGATCTCGCGAAAAGTCTGGATGCCGATGGGCAACTTCTTCCGGGACATGACTTTTCTCCCTCCCGCCGCGGAATCGATCACTGCATGACCTGGCTCGGAATCTACCACACCGGGGACCCGCCGACGGAAGGGCATGGCAGAACCTTTGCACGCCGGCATGGCCCGAACCAAGCTGTATCATGGTGGACACACCGGACTCCCGCCCCCGCCGTCACGCCCGCGAAAGCGGGAGTCCGGGATCCAGGCTGTGAATGGATTCCCGCTGGTACGGGAATGACGTGTTCAGGGCGTCCGAAACCGATCCATTGAAACCAAGGTGTACCGCATAAAATGATGAAACGATCACTGACACTCCTTTTCACCCTGCTCATCGTCCTGATGACGGGACTCACCGGATGCTTCTCGGCGTCGGACTCCGACCCGGGCAGCCGGGCCGGGGCGGACACTTCCCTGATCGTGAAGGATGTCCGGGTCCATGACCTGGATGGCCGCCTGGCGTTTCAGGGGGATGTGGATCTGGCGCCGGAGCTGGCCCGCATCGAGCGCGGCGAGCGCGACCCCCATCGCAATGACGGCAGCGTGTTCCAGAACCGGGAAGGCAGGCTGCCGGCCAGGGAAAGGGGCTATTACCGGGAATATGTGGTGAGAACCCCCGGTATCCGGCACGCGGGCCCCCAGCGCCTGGTGATCGGCCAGGAAGGGGAGGTCTACTATACGGCGGACCATTACCGGACGTTTACAAGGATACGCTGATGCTGCCCGAAGCCATCGTGGAGGCCGTCCTGCACGGCACAAAACCCATCATCGAAGCCCCCCTGGAGGGAGAGCTGGAGGCCCTGATGGAGACCCTTCAGGCCCGCGGCCTCCGGGTGGTGCGGGTGGACCGGGCGCCGGTGTTCGACAAGGACACCCTGCTGCACGCCCTCTATCAGAGCTGCGGCCTGCCCGCCTGGTTCGGTTTCAACTGGGATGCCCTGGCCGACACCCTCGGCGATGACGAGATCCATGAGGCAAAGTCGGTGGTCCTGGTGTTCGGGCACTTCTCCCTCCTCCGGCAGAGAAGCCCCGACACCTGCGACACCTTCCTGGACATTCTGGCAGACGCCACCGACCTGCCCCACGGCTGGGTCAGGCAGGCATTGCTGCTGAACTGACCGGCATGCTCACCCCTCCAGCCGGGCCGCCAGGGGCCGGTACTGGAGGGCGTAGAACATCTCCAGGTAGCGCCGGGTCTCCGCCCGCTCCAGGTTGGTGACGTATTTCCAGAAGCCGTAGATCCGCGACAGGGTCATCATGCGCTCGGCATAGCGTTGCCAGGTGTAGCGGGCCTCCACCCGGCGCATGCCGGCCTCGGAGATCCGCGCCCAGTGGTTGGGGTCTTCGGCGCAGCGCTGGAAGAACGCCATCAGGGTCCGGGCCGCCTCGTCGCCGTGGTTGGGATCGATGTGGTAGCCGGAACGGCCGTGCTCGATGATCTCCAGGGGACCGCCATAGAGGGTGGCGAAGGTGGGCAGACCGGACACCATGGCCTCGATCACCGTCAGGCCGAAGGCCTCGAACAAGGCCGGTTGCACGAACACCCCCTTGCGGTCGGCAATGAAGCGGTACAACTCACCGGACAGCACCTTGTCCAGACGCACCCCCAGCCAGCGCACCTGCCCATCCAGGCCGTGTTCGTCGAACAGGTGATGCATGTGGCCGATCTGTTCCTGCTCTTCCCGGTCCGACGAGCGTGAACCATCCACATAGCCGGCGATCACCACCAGGTTGGCCTGCTCCCGCAGCTCGGGGCTGTTGGCGTACCAGGACACCAGCCCGGTGATGTTCTTGATGCGATCCAGTCGGGCCATGGTGAAGATCACCGGCTTGTCCGGGTCCGCCAGCACCCCGCGCCCTTCCGGATGGGGGCCGCCGAAGAGCATCTCCTCCAGTTCCTCATGCAGACCCCGGATGCGTCGATCAGTCTCATGATGGGAGAAATAGACCTCAGAGTCCGCCCCCGGCGAGACGATATTGAACCGAGGGTCGAAGACATCCACCCCCTTCACCACCCGGTAGAGGTCGGGCAGGGTGAAGGCATCATAGCTCTCGTACTGGCCGATGGCATGGTCGGTGCCGGCGATCTCCTGATAGGTACTGGTGATGATGAAGTCCGCCGCGTTCATGGCGATCAGGTCTGCGGTGAACTGGCAGGAGAAGTGATACTGGTCCTCGTTGTCCTTCCAGTACAGGTCCGAGTAGAGGTACTTGGTCTTTTCCAGGGCGTGGGCGATGTTGCACTGGGTGACCTGCATGCGCGCGGACAGCAGGGTGGCCACCAGGTTGCCGTCGGAGTAATTGCCCACGATCAGGTCGGGACGCCCCCCCAGTTCCGCCTTGACCCGGGTCTCCACGTCATCGGCATAGCGCTCCAGATAGGGCCAGATCTCGAAGCGGGAGATCCACTGGGACACCACCTCGCCATCCCGGTTGCGAAAGGGCACCCGCAGGATTTTGGCATTCTGGGTGCCAGAGATGGCCTCCTCCGGCTGATCGCAAGTGGTGCCCCGGGCCTCCGGAATCAGCCGGGTCATCACCAGGATGCGGGGCTGGATGTCCAGCCCCTGTTCCTCCAGGCGGCGGTGCATCTCCCGCTCCAGGGCACGCACCTGGTCGAGGATGTAAACCACCTGCCCCCCGGTGTCCGGCAGTCCCAGCACGTTGGCCTGGCCGAAGAAACCGTGGGGCGACATGATCAACATGCTGAAGATCATGGGGATGCGGGCCAAAAAGCGCTCCAGGGTCTCCGGCGAAGGCGCTTCCAGCAGGTCCGACAACAACCGCAGGCTCTCCAGCACCCGCCCCACGTCCTTGCCCCAACCGGGTTCCAGGCCCAGATCCTGCAGGGCGTGGGCCACGTCCGCCCAGGGGGTGTCGTGGCTGTGCGTCCGCAGCCGTTTTTCGGCGGCGCGAATGGCGGAGCGCAGGGCGTCCACGTCCCCCAGGCGGTCGTTGATCATCAGCTGCTGGCCGTTGCTGCGGTGCTCGTGCAGAAACAGGAACAGCTTGTGCAGCCCCACCCCATCCCGGTCGAAGAGCTGGCTGGAGAGCTTGCGATTGAGGAATTCCAGACCGCGGCCGATGGAACGGGATTCGCGCATGCTGGGGAAGTTGCGCTGGAAGGCGCCGATATCGAACTCCAGGGGCTTGTCATGGAGCCGACGGGGACTGACCAGATGCTCCTTGAAGGCAAGGAACTCGCCCACGGTCAGCGGCTCCACGGCCAGTTCGTCGGCATGAATGCGCAGGTACCACCAGAGACCCACCCGCGGGCGCACGGACAGACACACCCAGGGCGCTGCGATGACGGCCTCCTGGACATCCTCCACCAGTTGCACCAGTGGACTGTGTTCCGGCGGCGGCTCGGGATGCTCCGCGGCCAGTGCCTGGTATTCATCCTGCAGGTCGGAACGCAGCACGAAGGCGCGTCCCATGCCCTGAAACCGCCGCAGCAGCAGATAGGAAAATTCCCGGTGAGTGGTGATGTCGTTGCACAGGGATTCCAGCATGTGTGCCCCCTTTGATTTGTGTCATTCACCGGACTGATGTTATTGTACAAAAACACTTTGTGCAAAAAGATCGCCCCTATCCATGGTGCAAACCGACTCCCCCACCGCCATTTCTCCGGCCGGCAACGACGACCGGGTGCAGCTGGTGATTCAGCACTTGCGAGTGCTGTTTCGTTCCCTGCAGGCCCATTCCCGGCGGATCAGCACCGACTGCGGCGTGAGTGCCGCCCAGCTCTGGGCCCTGTGGGAAATGCACCTGGAACCGGGACTGAACGTGAGTGACCTGTCCCAGCGCCTGTCCATCCATGCCTCCACCGCGTCCAACATGCTGGACAAGCTGGAATCCAGGGGGTTGATGGAGCGGCGCCGGGCGGACAGGGATCAGCGGGTGGTCAGTCTTTATCTGACCGCCGCCGGTCAGGCGCTGCTGGACAATGCGCCTGCCCCGGCCCAGGGCGCCCTTAACCGGGCCCTGCGCGCCATGCCGCCGATGGAACTGGCCCGACTGGAAACCGGCCTGGGCCTGCTGCTGGACACCATGGAGGCCCGCGACGAGCAGGCCGCCCTGCGGCCCATCGCCGACGACTGATTCCCTCGACCCCCTTCCGGGAGCGCCCATGACCCACGCCCGCATTGATTTCCAGCGTCTGCAGCAGGATATCCAGGATCTTTCCGCCATCGGCCGGGATGCCGACCGGGGCATCCATCGCATGGCCTTCAGCGAGGGGGATCTGGCCGGGCGACGCTGGTTCAAGGAACGTATCCTGGCCGCCGATCTGGATTTTCATGAGGACGGCGCCGCCAATCTGCACGGTCGCCTGGACTGGGACGGCAGCCGCCCCAGCGTGATGATGGGCTCCCATCTGGACACGGTGCCCGGGGGCGGCCCCCTGGACGGCGCCCTCGGGGTGCTGGTGGGGCTGGAGGTGTTGCGCACGGTCAAGGAATCCGGCATCACCCTGCGTCACCCCCTGGAAGTGGTGAACTTCACCGACGAGGAGGGCCGCTTCGGTGGTCTGTTCGGCTCCCAGGCCATGGCGGGGCAGCTCAGTCCGGCCCAGGTCCACAACGCCCGGGATCTGGACGGCATCAGCCTCACCGAGGCCATGGCGGCCTGGGGCCTGGATGCCAATGCCGCCCTGTTCGCCCGCCGTTCCAAGGAATCCATTCACGCCTATCTGGAAATGCACATCGAGCAGGGACCGGTGCTGGATCGGGGCGATATCAGCGTCGGCGTGGTGGAGGCCATCACCGGCCTGTTCAAGTGGGAGGTCCAGCTCAAGGGCCAGACCAACCACGCGGGCACCACCCCCATGGACATGCGCAACGACACCTTCCAGGGCCTGGCCGAGTTTGCCGGCGAGATCGACCGCATTCTGGAGGAGCACGGCAGCCCCCACAGCCGGGCCACCATCGGCCGGGTGGAATTGCGTCCCGGCGCCGCCAACACGGTACCCGGCCATACCACCTTTTCCCTGGATGTGCGGGACACGGACCCGGACACCCTCAAGGGGCTGTCCGATGCCTTCCGCCGCACCCTGTCCACCATGGCCCGTCGCCGGGGGCTGATGTTTGAATTCGAGGTGCTCTCGGAGCTGCCGCCCCAGCGCTGCGATCCGGGTCTGGTGCAGTTGCTGTCGGACAAGGCGGACGCCCTGGGCTTCCACCATCTGCGCATGCCCAGCGGCGCCGCCCACGACGCCCAGATCATGTCCTGCATCGCCCGCACCGGCATGGTGTTCGTGCCCAGCCTGGAGGGCCGCAGCCATTCCCCCGCCGAGTGGACCAACTGGGAAGATATTGAACGGGGCGCCAACCTCATGCTACAGGCGGTGCTGTCGCTGGCGGCCCAGGATACGGAGACATTGCGATGAGCGACAAGACTTCCGGCCGCGATCCGGCCTACGACAATATCGACCCGCTGCGGGAACAGTATCGGGAAACCCTGATCACCAACCGGGCCCTGGCCCGGGCTGTGGTCTCCCATCATGCGGCTCTGCTGTGCATTGACCTGCAGTACCTGGACGCCGCCCGGGGCTGGGGGGTGTTTGCCGACGCCGAGCGCTCCGGCCTGCCGCCGGAAGCCCAGGATTACTACTTCGACCGCCTTGACCGGCTGGTGCTGCCCAATGTGCGCCGGCTGCAGGATGGTTTCCGATCCCTGGGCCTGGAGGTGATCCATACCCGCATCCAGTCCCTGACCCGGGACGGACGTGACCGCGGGCCGGGACACAAGCGCCTGGGTCTGCACGCGGCGCCCGGCTCCAAGGAAGCGGAGTTTCTGGAGGTGGTGGCACCCCAGGGGGACGAGATCATCATCAACAAGACCGCCAGCGGGGTGTTCACCGCCACCAACCTGGAATATGTGCTGCGCAACCTGGAGGTGACCGCATTGTTCGTGGTCGGGGTCTACAGCAACGAGTGTGTCTCCACCGCCATCCGTGACGCCTGCGACCTGGGCTTCTACGTCACCCTGATCGAGGATGCCGTGGCCACCGTGACCCCGGAGCTGGATCGGGCCACCATCCTCACCATGAAGGACCGCTATGCCCGGGTGATGAGCACGGAGCAGGCACTGGCGGAGATTTCCAAGGTGGAAGGGGCCGCCTGAAATGGAGATTTCCTCCCCCCTCACCCCACGGGAGAGGGGCTTTCAAGACGCATCAGGAGACACGCAACCATGGTAGTCGACGCCCAGCTGCAAAAGCTGCTCAGACCCAAGGACGGCACCGCCGGCATCGAGCGCCCCAAGGCACTCATGGAAAGCATCGCCGAAGACCCCCGGCACCTGGTGGCCCTGTCCAGCCGCCACGTGGTGTCGTCGCGCCAGTTCGACCGGGACACCCTCACCCAGCTGTTCCGCCTGGCGGCCCAGTACGAGAGCACCCCGGCACTGATGCACCTGCCCCTGCAGGGCAAGATCCTGATCAGTGCCTTTTACGAGCCCAGCACCCGTACCCGCCTCTCCTTCGAGAGCGCCTGGCACCGGCTGGGCGGCGACATCATGTCCATCACCGACCCCAAGAGCACGGGCATGGCCAAGGGAGAATCCCTGGCGGACATCGCCGAGATGTTCAACAACTATGGTGACGTGATCGTCCTGCGCAGCAATCAGGACCGGGCCATCTACGAGATGCTCGACACCCTGCGCATCCCCATCGTCAATGCCGGCAACGGCATCGACGAGCATCCCACCCAGGCCATGGCGGACCTGTACACCATCTTCAAGTGGCGACCGGAACTGCTGGACGCGGCGCTGCCGGCGAACCGGCGGGTTCGGGTGGGCATCATCGGCGTCCCCAACCGCATGCGGACCGTGCGCAGCCTGCTGCTGCTGCTGGCCCGTTTCTCCAGCGCCTTCAGCGAGGTCGTGATCCTCACCGACGAAACCGAGCCCTTCGACCCGGGTCAGCAGGAAGAACTGGCCGAACAGGGCCTGTCGGTGCGCGTGGCCCAGGACCTGAACACCGAACTGCCCGGGCTGGACGTGGTGTACATCAACGCCATTGCCTGGGTGGGTGACGGCTACGAGGAAATGGGTGCGGACCTCAAGCTCTCCACTGCCTCCCCCCTCAAGCAGGAGGCCATCATCCTGCATCCCCTGGCGCGGGGGGAGGAGCTGTCCACGGATCTGGACGGCACCCCCCACAACTGGTACTTCGCCCAGGCCCGGGGGGCGGTCTTCATCCGCATGGCCCTGCTCACCTGCATCGTCCGTCGCATCAGCGAAGTGATGGACACCCCCTGATCCCTCGCCTTGCGGGAGCCGGCCTTGCCGGCGAACTGCCGTGCCCATTGGATCCACGGGCCGGCTCCCGCGCAGATATCGAATTCACAGCCTCAAGGAGTGCCCTATGTGTGGTATCGCCGGCGTCATTCATGCCGACCCGCAAAAACCCGTTGATCCCATAAACCTGGTGGCCATGGCCGCCATCCAGCACCATCGCGGCCCCGACGGCTTCGGTTACAAGGTACAGGACGACCGCGGGGTGGGCTTTTCCCATGCCCGCCTGACCATCATCGACCTGGACGAGAACCGGGGCCGCCAGCCCTTCCTGTCCGAGGACGGCAGCCTGATGCTGGCGGTCAACGGCGAACTCTACGACTACAAGCGCATCCGCACCGACCTCACCTCCCGAGGTGCAAGATTCCGCACCAAAAGCGATTCCGAGATGGTGCTGCACCTGTACCGGCGCCAGGGCCTGGAGGACATGCTGCCCCAACTGCGGGGTGAGTTCGCCATCGCCCTCTATGATCGCCAGCGGGACCGCCTGATGCTGATCCGCGACCGGTTCGGCGTCAAACCCCTGTACTGGACCGAGGTCAACGGCAGCGTGGTGTTCGGCTCCGAACTGAAAGTGCTGTTCGCCCATCCGGACGTGCCGCGCCGGTTCGAGTCCCGGGGCCTGTATCACCAGCTGATGCAGACCATGGTCCCCGGCAGCACCGCTTTTGAGGGCATCCATCAGGTCAAGCCCGGACACGTGGTCACCATCGAGCGTCGTCACGGCAAGTTCCAGATCCGCGACGACCGCTACTGGGACATGGACTTTCCCCTGCTGTCGGAACGGGGCGAGGAAAAGGACGAGGATGTCTACATCGAAGGCATCCGGGAAAAGCTCATGGAGGCGGTGCAGTTGCGCCTGGAGGCCGACGTGCCGGTGGCCTGTTATCTCTCCGGCGGCATCGACTCCTGCATCACCCTGGGCCTGTCGGCCGCTCACCAGCAGTCGGCGGTCAAAGCCTTCACCATCGGCTTCGACAACGCCGACTACGACGAGACCGCCATTGCCCAGGAGATGGCCCGCAGCGTGGGGGCGGACCAGGACATCATGCGCCTGGATGCCGGCCACCTCTACGACAACCTGGTGGAAACCCTCTGGCACGCGGAACGCACCATCTACAACACCCTGGGGGTGGCCAAGCTCCTGATGAGCCGCCACGTGAACCGGGCCGGCTACCGGGTGGTGGTCACCGGGGAGGGTTCCGACGAGTTGTTTGCCGGCTACCCCTCCTTCCGTCGGGACATGTTCCTGCATGGCCTGGACACCCTCTCTCCGGCGGAGCGGGCCAGCTGGGAACAGTTGCTGGCGGAGAGCAACCAGCTCTTCAAGGGAGCCATGCTGGCGGAAAACGAACTGCATGACCCGGCCCTGGATGCCCTGGTGGGCTTCACCCCTTCCTGCCTGCAGCCCTGGCTGGCCAGCGTCGCCCATGCCCCGGGCCTGATGGCCGTCCATCACCGGGATGCGGTCCGGGGCTACGAGCCGGGCCGTGCCATTGCCGAAGCCCTGGACGGCGACATGATCGAAGGCCGCCATCCCCTGGACAAGGCCCAGTACGTCTGGATCAAGACCATGCTGGAAGGTCAGATCCTCACCTGGGGCGGTGACCGGGTGGACATGGCCAATTCCATGGAAGCCCGGCCGCCGTTCCTGGACCACCATCTGGCGGATCTGGCAGTGCACCTGCCGCCGTCCATGCGCATCAAGGGCCGGACCGAGAAGTACGTGCTGCGGGAGGCCATGAAGGGACTGCTGCCCAAGGTGCTGTATGAGCGCGAGAAGTTCGCCTTCATGGCCCCGCCGGCCCACACGGACCCGAAGAAGTGGGCGGCGATGAAGGCCCTGGCGGACCAGTATCTGTCGGACCAGGCCATCCAGGACGCGGGCCTGCTGGACCCGGCTGGAGTGAAGGCCCTGTTCGCGCTGCATGAGTCGCCGGAGACCTCCGCCTCCACCCAGGTGCAGCTGGATGCGGTGATCAATCACATGATCGGGGTGCAGGTGCTGCACAGCCACTTCGTGGCCCAGGACATCCCCGCCCTGGCCCGACGCCGGGCCGAGGCGCTGGGCTGGAGGGTCTGATCCGGGCTTCTCTCCCCGGAGAGAGCGCGGGGATGAGGGAAAGCCACTGCCGTCACTCCCGCGAAAGCGGGAGTCCGGAGGTTCTGGTTCGGGAATCTGAACCGGGATTCGATCACCAGTCCTGCCGGGACGACTGATAGAACCCCCGGTCCTCCGTGGTGGCCCCGTGCAGGGTGCAGACCTTGGCGGCAAAATCCGCCGCGCGGGTCAGGATGGTTTCCCAGTCCCAGCCCTGCAGGATGCCGGTCAGGGTGACGGCACTGAAGGCGTCCCCGGCCCCCACGGTATCCACCAGCCCCGTCACCGGCGGCGCCGATCTTTGGTGAAGCTCACCCTCGCGGGTGAGCACCATCGCGCCCTCCGACGCCCGGGTGACGATCACCGCCGACAACCCGTACCGTTCCAGGGTAAGACGGGCCTGAGCCACCAGATCCGGCTCATCGGGCGCCGGGGACAGCGCCGTCAGTTCATCCTGGTTGAGCTTGACCCAGTGGGCATGGGCCATCCACCCCTGCACGGTGTCACGATCCCACCAGGGAGCACGCAGGTTCACGTCCATGAACACCGGGGCCGACAGGCGCTCCCGCAGCGCTTCCAGGGCCTGCCGGGAGACGGGATCGCGCAGGGCCAGACTGCCGTGATACAGCACCCCGGCCTGTGCCGGTGCCGCCGCCAGGACCCGGGCGGTATCGATGTGGTCGTAGGCCTGGTCGGAGAGGATGTCATAACGGGGCTCGCCGCCCTTGAGGGTCACCTTGACCTGGCCGGTGGGATGGCGGGAATCCACCTGCACCCCTTCCGGACACATGCCCCAGTGATTCAGGGCCTGCATGACCTGGCGACCCAGATCGTCATCCCCCACGGCGCCGACAAAGAGCGGATCCGCCCCCAGTCCCCTGAGATTCCAGGCGACGTTGAAGGGCGCGCCGCCCAGGATGGAGCGATCCTCGAAGCAGTCGAACAGGACTTCGCCGAAGATCACGGGCTGGTTCCGAGGTGTCCGGGTCACAGGAGGCCTCCCGCCGTCGGTGAGTGGCCTTCCAGCTTAGGCGGGGGGATGCCAGTGTGCAACCCGACGCAGGTTTCGGGCGAGATACTGATGGGCTACGCTGTTCGCGGCCAGGGCCGCTCCCACAGCGGCCTTGGGCGGCATTACTGGCAGAACTGTTCGATGCGGGTATGGGCCATCCGCACGGTTTCGGGAATCACCAGCTCCACGCCCACCGGCAGGTGATCGGAATAGTTCAGGTTATAGACATGGACCTGCTCCAGCCCCAGCCCCGGGGTCACCAGGATGTGGTCGAAGGCATGCATGGGCCGCCAGCTGGGATAGGTCTTGGCACTGGCCAGGGGCTCCTGCAGCCGGGTATGACTGACCAGACGCTGCACTTCCTGGGAATGGGCCGGGGTGTTCATGTCGCCCATCACCACCACGTGCTCATGGTCCCGCAGCACCTCGGCGATGTACTGCATCTGCAACATGCGGGCCTTGCGGCCCAGGGACAGGTGCACCAGCATGATGACCAGGGAGTCCTCCCCATGATGGGCACCGAAATGGGCCTCCAGAGCACCCCGACCGGGGATGCGACCGGGCAGGCGGTGCTCCACCACCGAGTGGGGCCGGAAGCGGGACAGCAGCCCCAGGCTATGCTTGGCCAGCTTGCCCAGGTTTCGGTTGGTCTGGCTGTACCAGTAGGGGAACTCCCCCCGATGGGCCAGGTATTCGGCCAGGTTGATGAAGTTGCTGCGCAGGCTGCCGGCATCCAGTTCCTGCAACCCCACCAGATCGAACCCGGAAATGAAGCGGGCGATGCTGTTCAGGTTGCCCATGCGCCCCTCGTAGGGCAGCACATGCTTCCAGCTGTTGGTCAGGTAATGGTGGAAGCGCCCAGAGGCAATGCCCACCTGGACGTTGTAGCTGAGAATCCGCAGCCGCTGCCCCCCCGCCACCGGCGGGGTGCTGGGTCCGATGGACAGGGTGTCCGCCAGGGCGGCATGATCATATCCGTTGTTGCCTTGCATGTATCCGGACTCAGAGACTTCCATAGGAATGCAACCCGCCCAGGAACATGTTCACCCCGACAAAGGCAAACGTGGTGATGAGCAGGCCCAGGATGGCCCACCAGGCCATGGGGACGCCGCGCCAGCCCTTGGTGAAGCGCAGGTGCAGCCAGGCGGCATAGTTCAGCCACACGATCAGGGCCCAGGTCTCCTTCGGATCCCATGACCAGTAGGCACCCCAGGCCTCCGCCGCCCACATGGCGCCCAGCACCGTGGCAATGGTGAAGAAGGCAAAGCCGATGGCGATGGACTTGTACATCACATCATCCAGCACCTCGCGGCTGGGCAGCCGCCGGGCCAGCAGGCCGTCGGGACGGCGGCGCTCGCCACGGACCCGCATCAGATAGGCCACGCCCAGCATGGCGGCAATGGCAAAGCCGCCGTAGCCCACGAAGTTGGTGGGGACATGGACCTTCATCCACCAGCTCTGCAGGGCCGGTACCAGCGGCTGTACCACATGAGCCTCCCGGTCCAGGGTGTACCAGAGCAGGAAGGCGACGGCGGCGCTGACCACCATCATGACGAAGCCGCCCATGCCCAGGTTGCGGGTACGACCCTGGTAATAGAGGTACATCAGCACCGTGATGACACAGAAAAGGACGAAGACCTCCCACAGGTTGCTCACCGGGATGTAACCCCAGGTGGGGTCATGCAGGTAGGTTTCACGCCAACGCACCAGCAATCCGGCCAGGCCGAAGGCGGCGGCGCACCAGGCCAGTGCACTGCCCACTCGGGCGGCAAAGTCGGTGCTGGCAATGGGACCCAGCAGGGCACCCACCGCCACCAGCAGGACCAGGGGGCTGGCCCATTCCAATCCCGGGACCAGACCACTGCGCCCCATCCACAGCCCCAGCAGGCCCACGGCACCGGTCACCGCGGCGGTAACCAGGGCCGGCATCACGCCGCGGCCGGCCTCGCGCCGAAACAACGATGCCAGATAGGCGGTGGTGGACATGTACAGCAGGGCGCACATCCACATCACCGCGGCCTCGCCCGAGACCAGGTACTTGAGGAAGAAGTTGGTCTGGGCACTGGCCAGGGTGTCGCCGTAGCTGAATACCCCCAGCAGGCTCATGCCGGTCACCGCCAGGGCGTAGCCCTGAAAGGGTTTCCAGAACCAGCCCAGCCACAGGCCGGAGGCGGCGGTGACCACCAGGGTTCCGGACTGGTAGATATCCATCCGGTGGCCGTAAACGGCCAGGACGAAGACCGTGGCCACGACCACGCCGGCGGCCCACAGCCAGTCCACCGGGGACAGGCGACGGAAGTAACCGGGATATTCAGCGGTTACAGTGTCTTGGGTGACGGACATGTGCTTACCTCGCATTCGAAATCATGGTCAGGCGCGGGCATCCTGATCCGCCGGCATGGGCCGTGACTCACCCAGAACGGCCCGGGATATTTCATCGAATTCCCTGTTGAAATCCGTTGTGTTGCGGTTGCTGGTCCCCGCCAGCACCAGACCCGAACCCTCGGGACGGGGCTGTACCCAGAGCCAGCAACGGCGATGGCTCACATACAGGAGCAGGAAGATGCCCAGGATCAGCATCACGCTACCGGCATAGACCACCGCCTGCCCGGGGGCCCGGGTGATCATCAGGCCGGAGGCCTGGATATGCTCGAAATCGTTCAGGCGCAGGAAGAACGGCGAGCCGTAGAACGGCAGGGCATTGATGGCCCGCAGGGCATCTTCCAGAAACCGCTCATCCTCGTCGCTGACCACCTCGATCCCTTCTTCCGCCAGCACCCGCAGATAGATGGCATCCAGCCCGGAGTTGAGGATCCGGAGGAAAATATCCGCCATCCGGTCCCATTGTCCCTCGGGTGCCTGTTCCTGTACCTGAGCGATCACCTCTTCATAGCCGCCGACGGTAAAGGTTTCCAGCAGACCGCGCATGGTCTCGGCCACCTGGGCACGGATGCCTTCATCCACCCCCTCGAATTGTCCGGCGGCGGTCCGGGTGGCCTCGTCCACCACATCGGCCACCACGGCGGGATCGGTCAGCCGAGCCAGAAAGCGCATGAAGCGATCCACGCCATCCCCCTGGGGGTCCAGGGGGATATAGAGGAAGCTGAAGGGTTCCGCCGGATTCTGCCGCACACCACTGAGCAGATACCGGCGGCCATCCCGTTCAATGGGTTGCTGGAAGTTGCGATGAAACCAGCCGGCACCGCTGCTGTCCCGGACCACGTACTCGAAGCTCGGCCCCATGTCCATGCGCTCGCGCACGCCGTCTTCCTCGATGAGGGTCAGATTGGTGTCGTTGAAATCGGTGAACTCCACCCGCAGGCGGGCGCCATCCTCACCGGTCTGGGAGTAGGTACCGAAAATCCGGGCATGGAAAGGCATGGGACGGTCTGCGCCCCGCCCCAGGGGATGCATGTCCAGATTCAGGCGGGATCCCCCGTCCCTGAAACTGGCCTGATAGATGGTATGGCCACGATACGTCAGGGGATGGTTCACGCTGATGGTATGCGCCAGGGGTTCATCCAGCCATTCATCATGGATGAGCAGATCGGTTTCAAAGGAACGCTCCTGGCCGGTGGCGTGGCGCTCCACCCGAAATGCCTTCACCTCGATTTGAAACGGCAGTTCCTGAACCACATAGCCGTCCCGCATGGTCACGAAGGCCACATCCACCCGCTGCCCTTCCGGGATCTCCACCGAGCCACGGAATGAGGGGTTGGAAGCGGAGACACGGCTCTGCTCGGGAATCTCCGAGACGGGAACCTGACGGGTTTCGATCTCCAGTCGGCCGGTGAGTTCGGCCAGCATCAAGGGCAGACGCCCGTCCACCAGACCACCGATACAGATGACCACAATGGCCACATGGGTGAAGAAATAGCCCAGACGACCGGCACTGCCGCGCATGGCCGACAGCACCCGATGATCACCGTGGTCCGCCTGCCGCACCCGATAACCTCTGGCCCGGAACACGGCCTCGGCTCGGGACATGAGCGCCGCCGGCGTCTCGGGATGGGCATCCCGCTGCACGTTATGCTGAAAGCTGCGCAGGGACTTGTCCTTCACCCCGAGCCGGAACCGGCTCATGTCGCGGATCATGGCCGGCGTGCTGCGATAGACGCACACACTGGTGGAAATCACCAGAAAGACGAGAATGAGCAGATACCAGCCGGCAGAGTAGACATGATAGATGCCCAAAGTACGGAACAGCTCGTGCCAGAAGGGGCCGTAGTCCAGCAGGTAGGCCTCGTAGGACTGATTCTGCTGCAGGACGGTGCCTACCACCGAGGCCACGGCCAGTGCAACCAGCAACGTGATGGCCAGGCCCATGGACCCGAGAAAGGCCATCAGAACGGCAAAGGTGGAACGCCGGCCTGGCGGCGTCGGGTCGGTGGGCGTGCTGCTCATGATTCTCGGGTCGGAAAGTGGTTGCCTGTTTGACCCTCAAGGGCAGACAAGTTCTGCCCCCGGGCAGAAAAACCACGTGATCACCAGGTCTTGTTGTCCTGGATCAAATACCTCCAAGACTCGGCACCTGCCTGATGGCATCAAAAAAGGGTGGCCGCCAGGCCACCCTTTCAAGGAGACTGCCGATCCGATGTTACTTGGCCGGCAGGGTTGCCATGAACTCAGCCACGGCGGACATTTCCTCGTCGGTCATGCGGCCGGCCACGTTACGCATCATGCGGCCGGGATCATTGGCACGCAGACCATCACGGAACTGCTTGAGCTGGTCCAGGGTGTACACGCCGTGCTGGGCGGACACGCTGGGGAACACGGCGGCGGGGTTGCCCTTGCCGTTGGGGCCATGACAGGCCACGCAGGCGGCCACGCCAGTGGCGGTATTGCCACCGAAGTAGATCTGCTTGCCCAGGGCCAGCTTTTCCGCACTGGCGGCGGTACGGCCCGGCGCGGGGGTCTGGCTGGCGAAATAGGCGGCCAGGTGAGGCAGATCTTCCTCATCCAGTACGGCGACCTGGGGGTTCATCAGGGCGTGGCTACGACGACCGGCCTTGTAGTCCTGCAACTGCTTGAGCAAATAGGCCTCGTCCTTGCCGGCAATCTTCGGCCATGCCGGGACCACGCTGTTACCATCGGCCTGATGGCAGGCCACGCAGGGGCTGGAAAGTTCCTTGCCGCGCACCGGGTCACCGGGCTCGGCCAACAGCGACGCCGACATGCTCATACCCAGTGTGGCGACGGCGATAAGGACAAGTTTTTTCATCGTGGGTTGACTCCTGAACCTGAAACAATAAGCGCTTCGTTGGTAGCCTGACACTGACTCGCGCGTCGGGCGCAGCCTCAAAATAGCCGCAATGTATAGCATACTAACTCCACCGTCGCAAAAATCCACGACGGTCAACCCGACAAGACAACACAGCGAGTCAGACCATCCATGAACCCGGCCTATCACCAGGCGGAATTCCTCACCAGCGCCGCCAGCCTCAAGGGCCTGCCACCGGAGCAGGGCCGTGAAGTGGCCTTTGCGGGCCGATCCAACTCAGGCAAGTCCAGCGCCATCAATACATTGTGCCAGCAACGCGCCCTGGCGCGCACCAGTAAGACACCAGGTAGAACCCAGTTGATCAATTTTTTTGCCCTGGACGGTGAGCGTCGACTGGTGGACCTGCCCGGCTACGGTTATGCCAAGGTACCGGAAGCAATGCGGCGGCGCTGGGGGAAATTGATGCAGGACTACCTGACCCGTCGCACCTGTCTGCAAGGGCTGGTGCTGGTCATGGATATCCGTCATCCCCTGACGGACCATGACTGGCAGATGATCGGCTGGGCCCATGCCCGCCGACTTCCCCTGCACGTGCTGCTGACCAAGTCCGACAAGCTCAAGCGGGGGCCGGTCATGGATACGGTACGCCAGGTGGCCCGGACCCTCGGCGGCGAGGGAGTGGAGGCGACGGTACAGCCGTTTTCTTCTCTGAAGAAGCAGGGGGTGGATGATGCCCATTCCGTACTGGACGGGTGGCTGTTCCCCGAAGAAAACCCTGCATGCCCCGTAGAAGAGGCATAAAAAAAGCCCCGGCTGCCATTGGGGGTTGGCGTGGACCGGGGCAGAATCCGGCTCGACTTGGGGGAGTTCGAGCCATCCCGCTCAGGGAGGTAAGCGGGAAGCGCCGGGCTGCAGCGCTTGTGTGATATGACCCGCCGTTTCGCACATGGTTCACCAAACAGGTCGGGTAAAGAAGAAATTTTTTCCGCGTACCAAAAAAAACCCCGGAGCACTTACGCGGTCCGGGGTCAGGTTGGGCTCGACTTGGGGGAGTCAGAGCTTCCCGCCTAGGGGGTTAAGCGGGGAGCACCCATGGAAATGGTGCTCACTGATTAAAGACTATCTGCCCGCCGGGAAGTTCTTGATGCCGACGGGACTTTTCGGATCTGTGAAAGATCTCTCAAAAAAAGGGCCTATCAGGGCGGATCCAGCGACCGCATGCCGGAAGCGATGACCGAGGGATCGTGCGGCGCTTCCCTAGGCATGGGCGGCGTCCCAGTTGTCCCCCACCCCCACTTCCACCAGCAGCGGGACATCCAGCTCGGCGGCACCGCACATCAGCGCGGTGATCCGCTCCCGGGCCGAGGCCACCTCGGCCGCATCCACCTCGAACACCAGTTCGTCATGCACCTGCATGATCATGGTGACACCGGGGGATTCCGCCTGAATCCATCCGTCCACCGCCAGCATCGCCCGCTTGATGATGTCCGCGGCGGTGCCCTGCATGGGCGCATTGATGGCCACCCGCTCCGCCTGGGCGCGCACCTGGGCATTGCGGGCACGGATATCCGGCAGATGGAGACGACGCCCGAACAGGGTTTCCACGTACCCCTGCTCCCGGGCCTGCTCACGAGTGCCGTCTATGTAGGCCTTCACCCCCGGATAGCGGGCAAAATAACGGTCCACATAGTCCTGGGCCGAACCCCGGTCGATCCCCAGCTGCCGGGCCAGCCCGAAGGCGGACATGCCGTAGATCAGACCGAAATTGATGGCCTTGGCCGCCCGCCGCTGCTCCGTGGTCACGGCCTCCACCCCCACGCCGAAGACCTCCCCGGCGGTGGCCCGGTGGATATCCTGCCCGTCGGCAAAGGCCTGCAACAGCCCCCGGTCACCGGACAGATGGGCCATGATGCGCAGTTCGATCTGGGAATAGTCCGCCGCCAGGATCCGGCGCCCCTCGGGCGCAACGAAGGCCTGCCGGATGCGGCGACCTTCCGGGGTGCGGATGGGGATGTTCTGCAGATTGGGCTCCGAGGAAGACAGCCGCCCGGTGGAGGCCACCGCCTGATGGTAGGAGGTGTGGACCCGCCCCGTATCCCGGTCAATGCGCTCCGGCAGCCTGTCGGTGTAGGTGGACTTGAGCTTGGACAGCCCACGATGCTCCAGAATCAGGCGCGGCAGAGGGTAGTCCAGGGCCAACTGTTCCAGGACATCCTCGGCGGTGGAGGGCTGGCCCTTGGGGGTCTTGCGGATCACGGGCAACTGCTGGCGCTCGAACAGGATCTCCTGAATCTGCTTGGGTGAACTCAGGTTGAAGGCGGTGCCGGCCAGATCGTAGGCCTCCCGCTCGATCTGGCCCATGCGGTCGGCCAGCTCATGACTCTGGGTGAACAGCAGTTCCGGGTCCACCAGCACCCCGGTTCGCTCCATCCGGGAGAGTACCGGGACCAGGGGGATTTCGAGGGTTTCGTAGATCCGCCGCTGCCCCTCCAGGTCCTTGAGCCGGGGCCAGAAATGCCGGTGCAGTCGCAAGGTGATGTCCGCATCCTCGGCCGCATAGGGAGCGGCCTCGTCCAGCCGCACCTGGGAGAACGGGATCTGCTTCGCCCCCTTGCCGGCCACGTCTTCGTAGTGGATGGTCTTCAGCCCCAGGCAGCGCTGGGCCAGGCTGTCCATGTCGTGGCGCCCGGCGGTACTGTTGAGCACGTAGGAGGCCAGCATGGTGTCATGGGTGATGCCCCGCAGCTCGATGCCGTGGTTGAGCAGGACATTGCGATCGTATTTCAGATGATGCCCCAGCTTGGGTCGGCCCGGATCTTCGAGCAGGGGGCGTAGCTTCTCCAGGGTCTCGTCCAGGGGCAGCTGGTCCGGTACATCCCCATAGTCGTGGGCCAGGGGCAGATAGGCCGCCTCATGGGGGGTCACGCTGAAGGACAGCCCCACCACCCGGGCCTGCATGTAGTCCAGGCTGGTGGTCTCGGTGTCGAAGGCGAACAGCGGCGCCTCGGCCAGTCGCGTCATCCAGCGCTCCAGCTGCTCCGCTTCCAGGATGGTTTCATAACGGACCTCGGGCGCCGCGTCAGGGTCCGGCTCGGGGACCGGTTCGCCCCCTTCCAGCTCGGCCTGCCATTGGCGGAACTCCAGATGAGCCAACAACTCCCGCAATTGCGACGTGTCGGCCCCCTGCAACTGAAGGTCCAAAGGCTCCCGGTCCAGTGCCACGTCACAGCGCACCGTGACCAGCTCCCGGGACAGGGGCAACCAGGCCAGGGCGGTGCGCAGGTTTTCCCCCACCTTGCCCTTGATCTCGTCGGCCCGGGCCATGATCTCGTCCAGACTGCCATGGGCCTTAAGCCATTTCACCGCCGTCTTCGGACCCACCTTGTCCACACCGGGGACATTGTCCACGGCATCTCCCACCAGGGTCAGGTAATCCACGATGCGCGCCGGGGGGACACCAAACTTCTCCTCCACCCCGGCCTCGTCCATCACGGTGCCGTTCATGGTGTTGACCAGGGTCACCCCCGGCTCCACCAACTGGGCCAGATCCTTGTCGCCGGTGGAAATGATCACCTCCATGTTCGCCCGGCGGGCCTGCCGGGTCAGGGTGCCGATGACGTCGTCAGCCTCCACGCCGGCCACCACCAGCATGGGAATGCCCATGGCCTGTACCAGCGCGTGCAGGGGCGCCACCTGGGCCGACAGCTCCTCCGGCATGGGTGGGCGATGGGCCTTGTACTCGGCATAGAGATCATCGCGGAAGGTCCGGCCCTTGGCATCGAAGATCACGGCCATGTGGCTGGGCTGATACTCACCGATCAGCTTGCGCAACATGCCGGCCACGCCATAGACCGCCCCGGTGGGCTCGCCGCGGGAATTGGTCAGGGGAGGCAGGGCATGGAAGGCGCGGTAGAGGTAGGAAGATCCGTCCACCAGGATCAGGGGAGATGACGTGTTCACCAGGCGGGTTCTCAGCAGTGTTCAAGGACCGGGACCACAGGGTACCCGGGCGCAAGGGATCAGGCCAGCCACTAGCCACTGGCCGCCCGGAGGGCTAACCTTGCCGGAGTACACAACAATGAAAAAGAGGCCGACATGAAGAGCCACGAACGCGCCAGCCATCCGGGACTGCAACCCATGGACGACACCATGCTCACCCGCGAGAGCTGGAAGATATTCCAGATCATGGGGGAGTTCGTGGAAGGATTCGAGCGCCTGGCCCGCATCAAGCCGTCGGTGAGCATCTTCGGCTCTGCCCGCATCCCCCCCGGACACCCCACCTATGCACTGGCGGAGGACATCGCCCGTCAGCTCTCCGACGCGGGTTTTGCCGTGGTCAGCGGTGGCGGTCCCGGCATCATGGAGGCGGCCAACAAGGGCGCCTTTGCCGGCAAGTCCCCCAGCATCGGCCTGAACATCCAGCTTCCCCACGAGCAGACGGCCAACCCCTATCAGGATGTCTCGCTGGATTTCCGGCATTTCTTCTCCCGCAAGGTGATGTTCGTGAAATATGCCTCCGCCTACGTGGTGCTGCCCGGAGGCTTCGGCACCCTGGACGAACTGGCGGAGATCCTCACCCTGGTGCAGACCAACAAGACCCGGCGCATCCCCATCATCCTGGTGGGCAGCAGCTTCTGGCGGGGGCTGCTGGAATGGTTTGAAACCACCCTGGTGACGGAAGGCACCATCAGCGAGGAAGACCTGGACCTCTATACTCTCGTGGATGACGCCAAGTCCGTGGTGGATGCGATCTTCAATTTCTACGAATTCGGCGGCCTGGAACCGACCTCCGAAGAGAGAGAGAGGCTGATGGACCTGTGAACAGCTACCGCACCCTGCCCATTGTTCTTGCCGCCCTCCTGTTCTTGCCGGCCGCCCTCTCCCTGTCGGCCCAGGAGCAGGCGGCGCCTCCCCCGCCGCCACTGCTGGACGACAGCGACATGGCCACCCGGGAGCTATTGGAGCCCACGGTGACCATCATCGAGCGGGAGGGGGAGCGGATCGAGGAATACCGGCTCCATGGGGAGCTTTACATGATCCGGGTCACACCGGCCAACGCGCCCCCCTATTACCTGGTGGATACGGACGGAGACGGCCAGCTGGAGACCCGCATGACGGAGCTGGATGCCAAGATCCTGGTGCCGGCCTGGGTGATCTTCCGGTTTTAGTCGGTATGTCTCGCAGGTGGGGAACGTAATCCCGGGCGGAACTCGACCGGAGAAGACGGGAACACCCGGATCATGTCTGTCTATTCCAGAGCGAGAGCAATCAGGCCAAGGCACTGTGCCAGCCCCTGTCCCGCTAAGTGGTGGCCCGCGTTCTCAAGGCCGTGGGCGAAAGGCGCAGCATCGACCTCAAGCTGAGCACCCACAGTATGCGGAAAATCCGGGACTGGACCATGCACAATGCCGGCAAGCCCATCGAACTGATTTGCATGGCCCTCAATCACAGCAGTCCGGCGGTGACCATGCGATACCTGGGCATCACCCAAGAGGAAGTGCATGCGCTGGCGGATGAGTTTTGTCTTGGATATCTCGGCCGGGTGGCTACGGGTGATCGCTTCACCCACGGCTACCCGGCCCTTTTACCCCACTGTTTCATAAAAATTTCTACCCGCAAAACGTGGGGATACCCCAGCCTTTGACATCCAAAGCCCCATGACTGAGCCACGATTACCATGACCCCAATTCGAACCTTGTCCATTAGCGGGTTCAAGTCCATTCGCAGGCTTGAAGACTTGCATCTGTCGAATCTTAATATTCTTATTGGAGCCAATGGCGCTGGCAAAAGTAACTTTGTAGCTTACTTCCGCATGCTTTCGGAGCTAGTCGAAGGACGGCTGCAGGTATGGACAAGCAAGCAAGGTGGTGCAGATAGGGTTCTGAGCTATGGAGTTAAAGAAACCCACTCACTGAGCACACTTGTCTGTTTCGGTAGTAATGAGTACGAATTGGTGCTCGAACCTAATGTAGACGCTGGCTTTACATTTACGAAAGAGCGGATCTTCTTTTCTGGCGCTTTTTTTGGGCCAACTGATAAGGTCATTGGCACAGGGCATGTCGAATCCAAGCTTAAGGCGCGATCTCAGTCAGGTGCTGGGGCTTCAGTTGCAGATTTTTGTTATCAGGCTATCTCCGGATGGAGGGTATATCACTTCCATGACACGGGTGATACTGCCGGAGTTAAGCGACAAAGCGCTGTTCATGACAATGCCTATTTACGCATGGATGCCTCTAACTTGGCCTCATTTCTCTACCGGCTAAAAAATGAGGCACCTGAGGTTTACAGCCAGATACGCAAGACGGTTCGCCTGGCAGTTCCGTTCTTCGATGACTTTGTCCTCAACCCCATCACACTGCCCACTGAAGAGCAGCAAATTCGGCTCCTTTGGAAGCAAAACGACAGCGATTATGCGTTATGGCCCAGCCAACTTTCGGACGGTTCGATTCGTTTCATTTGCCTGGTTACGGTCTTGCTGCAACCCAACCCGCCTACGACGATCATTATTGATGAGCCTGAGCTGGGGCTGCATCCCTATGCAATCACGTTGCTCGGCGCCTTGATACGTTCGGCTTCAAAGCGTACCCAGGTCATCGTATCCACACAGTCAGTCCCGCTTCTCAACGAGTTTGAGATTGACGATTTAATTGTCGTCGAGCGCGAAGGTGGCGGTAGCGCATTCAAACGGCTGGATGCAGATGACTTTGTAAGCTGGCTAGAGGATTACAGCATCGGTGAACTGTGGGAGAAGAACGTATTGGGCGGGAGGCCTTCCCGATGATTCGTGTTCATGTGATCTGTGAAGGCCAAACCGAGGAAATGTTCGTCAACGAGCTGCTTGCGCCGGCTATGTTACCCAAGGGCATTCAACTCATTCCTGCCCTGGTAGGCAAACCTGGCCATAAGGGTGGAAACTTCAAATTTCAGCGTCTGCTGGTGGACGTTAAAAATCGCCTGCTGGGTGATCGAACCGCATACTGCACCACATTTTTTGATTATTATGGTCTTCCACAAGGATTTCCTGGTAAGGGTGCGCTGCCAGGCCAGGCGGACATTCGCGATAAAGCGCAAGTGCTGCAAAGCGCCATGTTTGATGAACTCAAGCGAGTGATCGGGGAAGACCCTATGCGTCGATTCCTCCCGTTCGTGCAGATTTACGAATTCGAGGCTTTGCTCTTCAGCGATCCGCAATCATTTGCCCAGGGGATCGATCAGCCCAGCCTGGCCGTTGCATTCAGTGAGATCAGAGACAGCTTCGATACGCCAGAGCACATCAACAACAGTCCGATTACAGCGCCTAGCAAACGCATCATGCGATTGGTTCCTGGCTATGAAAAACCTTTGATGGGTTCGCTTGCGGCGCTTGAGGTCGGTCTCGATGCGATGCGCAAACACTGCGTTCTGTTTAATGACTGGTTGATGCGTATCGAGTCCTTGCTGGCAAACCATGACCCGAATTTAAACTTGGAAGTGCCATGAATTTCAACACCACCAACAGCACTTTTCGGCAGCTTTTGGGAAATGGGCTGACTTACAAGGTGCCGCCGTTTCAGCGGGATTATTCCTGGTCCGAAGACGAGTGGGACGACCTCTGGCAGGACATGACCGCCCTGTTCGAGGAGGATGGCGAGCCAGCCCACTACATGGGCTATCTGGTGCTGCAATCCTCCGACAGCAAGCGATTCGACATTATCGACGGCCAGCAGCGCCTGACCACCCTCAGCGTGATGATACTGGCGGGTTTGTCCTATCTACAGGATCTGGTGGCTGCCGGCCATGATGCGGACAACAACACCCGACGCAAGGAACAGCTGCAGAATAGCTACATCGGCTATGTGGATCCGGTCACTCTGGTACCCCGCTCCAAGCTGGAACTAAACCGCCACAACAACCGCTTCTACCAGACCTATCTGGTGCCCCTGGAGACCATGCCCCAGCGGGGGCTACATGCCTCCGAGCATCAGCTGCGCAAGGCCTTCCACTGGTTCAAGGATCGCTTCAGCCAGCGGTTTGGCCGGGCTGCCGACAGCGGTCGGTGCTTTGCCGCCATGCTGGATGCCTTGGTCGATAAACTGTTCTTCACCGTGATCACGGTCACCGATGAGCTCAACGCCTTCAAGGTATTCGAAACCTTGAACGCCCGTGGGGTGCGGCTTTCCGCCACCGATTTGCTGAAAAACTACCTGTTCTCGTTGATCAGCAGCGGCGATCTCCATGAGGCTGAAATCAAGGCGCTGGAAGATCGCTGGGAGCGCATTGTCGGCCTGCTCGGTAGCGAGAGCTTCCCGGAGTTCTTGCGGGTGTACTGGAACAGCTGCAACCGGCTGGTACGCAAGTCCGATCTGATGAACTACCA